>JBDUAL010000350.1:0-3146 GCA_040004685.1 Anaerolineaceae bacterium
GCTTCTGGCCGCCCGAAAGCGTCACGCCGCGCTCGCCCACCCACTCCTCGTAGCCGTAGGGCAGGCTGACGATGAAATCGTGAATGCGAGCCGCTTTCGCCGCTTTCTCGATGTCCTCCTGCGTCGCTTCGGGTCGGCCGTAGGCGATGTTGTCGCGAATCGTACCGATGAAGAGGAACACGTCCTGCTGGACGATGCCGATGTTGCGGCGCAGCGAATCGATCGTCACGTCGCGCAGGTCCGTGCCGTCGATCGTGATCCGCCCTTCGGTCACGTCGTAGAAACGTGGGATGAGGTTGACGACGGTGGACTTGCCGCTGCCGGTAGGCCCAAGAAGGGCGATCACCTGGCCTGGCTTCGCATCAATATCGACGCCCGAGAGGACCGCGCTCAGGTTGTCGTAGCCGAAGCCGACGCCTTCGAAACGAACGTGCCCCGTGACTCCTTCGAGCGCCGGCGCGTTGGGCTTCTCCTGAACGGCGGACTGGGCATCGATCAGTTCGAAGACGCGCTCCGCCGAGCTGACGCTGCGAGCGACAATCGTGATGATAAAGCCAAGCATGCGGACCGGCAGCTGGAGCAGGTTGAGCCACAGCGTGAAGGTCAGGAGGTCGGCGGCCTTGAGGCTGCCCTGAGAGATGAGGTACGCGCCGAAGCCAACGGTGAGCGCAACCTGGAACATGGAGAGCCCGGTCATAAGCGGGCCGTGCGTGGCCATCTGCCGGGCCTGCGTGTAGTTCATATCTGCTTGGCGCTTGGCCGATGCGGCGAACTTCGCGCTCTCGAACGGCTCGCGGCTGAACGCCTTTACCACGCGAATGCCCGTCAGGCCCTCTTCCGCGATCTGCGTCATCTCGGCCTGGTTCTGCTGAATCTGCATCCAGAGCGGGCGCATCCGCGAACTGACGACGATCGACCGCCAGGCGATGACCGGCAAGGTGACCACGCTCACCAACGCCAGCTGCCAGTTGATGATGAACATGCCGCCGATAGAGATCAGCAGGATGAGCGCGATATAGCCGAGCCGCAGCGCCCCCATGTTGATAAATATGCGAATGTTCTCCACATCCTGGGTGGCGCGGGACATGATCTGCCCGGTCTGGACTTTGTCGTGGTAGGCGTAGCTCAGTCGCTGGAGGTTGTCGTAGATGCTGTTGCGAATGTCGTAGGCGACGCTCTGGCCAATCGACTCGCCAAGGTACTGCTGGCCGAACGAGGCAAGCCCGCGGCCGACGGCGAAGACGATGATCGCGAGCGCACCGTAGATGAGCAGCTGCTCATTGCCATCGAGCCCGATCAGTTTGCCGTTCGAATCGCGGATAGGGGAGAGGCCAAAGTTGATCGCGTAACGAATGAGCAGCGGGCTGATCATCACGAAGGCGCCTGCGAACAGGACGCAGAGCCAGGCGATGACCAGCGACTTCTTATACGGCTTGAGGTAGTGCCCAAGGCGGAGCAGATAGCGCAATGGAATGTCCCCCGGTGATACAGACTAACATACCCTAACGCGAAGGTGAAGGTACGAGGACCCCTAAAGTTACCGTTCGAACCAGATTCGGTTCTGCTGTTGGAGGCGGGCTGTATAGGCCACGAGTCTCGCTGCGCGCGCATTTGCCCCGGATCGTCGTCGGGGGGGCAGGGATGGGATCTCGTCTTCACCCTCCCGGCAGGAGAATCAACGCATAGCCCTACTTCTCGTACCGCGCGACCACCAGGCAGCTGTTCTGGCCGCCGAAACCGAAGCTGTTCTTCAGCGCCATTCGCACTTCCGCTTTGCGCGCTGCGTTCGGCACGTAGTCCAGGTCGCATGCCGGGTCCGGCGTATGGAGGTTGATCGTCGGATGGATCATGCCCGTCTCGATCGTCTTCACGGTGGCGATCGTCTCGAGGCCGCCGCTCGCACCAAGGCCGTGACCGATCAGGCTCTTGGTGGCGCTCACCGGGACACCGTAGGCCGCCTCGCCAAACACCTTCTTCACCGCGTTCGTCTCGGCGATGTCCCCCAGCGGGGTGCTGGTGGCGTGTGCGTTCACGTAACCGATCTGCTCCGTGCCAACGCCCGCGTCGAGCATCGCTTCGAGCATCGCCCGGCCGGCGCCTTCGCCATCTTCGGGCGGTGCGGCAACGTGGTACGCATCGTTCGTGCAGCCAAAGCCGGCGATCTCGGCGTAGATGCGGGCGCCGCGGGCGATCGCGTGGGATTCGCTTTCGAGCACCAGCGCGCCGGCCCCTTCGCATGGCGCAAAGCCGTCACGCGTCAGGTCGAACGGGCGGCTCGCGGTTGCTGGGTCCTCGTTGTGGCTGGTTAGCGCGCGCATCACGCTGAAGGCCGCGAGACCTAATTCCGTGATGCCCGCCTCGCAGCCCCCTGTGACGACGAGTTCGGCGCGGCCCGAGCGGATTAGCATCGAGGCTTCGCCAATCGCCTGGGTACCGGCCGCGCAAGCTGTGACGATCGTGCCGTTGTAGCCACGCAACCCGTACTGGAGGGCGACCTGGGCCGCGGCCATGTTGGCAAGGCTGCGCGCAAGATAGAGCGGATCCAGCTTCATCCCGCCACGAGTGAACAGGGTTTCCGCCGCATCCTGGATGTCCGGGTAGCCGCCGCCGCCGTTGCCGACCAACACGCCGACGCGGTCCAGGTTTTCCGTCGAAAAGTCCAGGGCCGAATCCTCGAGCGCCTGGCCAGCGGCCGCCACCATGAACTGGGCGAACCGCGCCATCCGTCGTGAGGCCTTGCGCTCGATGAACTTCGTCGGCTCCCAATTCTGCACTTCGCCCGCAACTTTGCAGGCGAAAGCATCGGTATTGGTGAGAGTCATGGGACGAATGCCCGAGTTCCCTGCGACCAAATTGTCCCAGAATTCGCCAACTGTCTGGCCGAGGGGCGTGATGGCGCCCATACCGGTGACAACAACCCTGGTGCGCGAACGCAACGTCTCGTTCATAAGGACAAGCGTACAGAGCGCGGGCCAAAGAGGCGAAACGGGTGGGCGGGCCGGAAGAGCGCACTCGTTCGAGGATGCGCTGCTAGGATGGGCCTACTGCGGCCGGTCGCACACCGAGGACGCTCCCCGAAGGTGGTCAATTGCGAATTCTCCGGCTGACGAATAGCGAAGACATGAACGAGGTCATCCCGCTGGAAC
>JBDUAL010000351.1:0-3146 GCA_040004685.1 Anaerolineaceae bacterium
GTCCGCAACGATCGCTACCACCTCGGCGCCCCGAAGCTGGACGAAGTCGTGTTCGAACTGGGCGGCGGTTCGCTCCTCACCCGCTACGAAAACAACGAACTCCACGTTGGCGCGTTCCCAGCCTCTTTGTTGGACGCGGTCAAGGCTGGAAACAATCCCCTGAGCAAGGACTACCGCTCCGTTCCCAACATCGCAACGACTTACTTCAACCTGAACGCGGCCCAGGCGCCGTTCGACGACCCGAAAGTCCGGCAGGCGTTCGCGATGTCGATCGACCGGGAGCAGATTAACCATGTGCTTCTGTACGATGCATGGCGAGTCGCCGACGGCTTCTTGCCGCCCGAAATGCCCGGCTACTCAGAGGCCGTGACCTCGTACAAGTTCGATCCCGCGAAGGCCAAACAACTGCTTCAGGATTCGAAGTACGCCGGCAAGCTGCCGCGCATTACGCTCAGCTATAGCGGCTCGGGAGGAGCGCCGAGTGACCTCCTCGTCGCGATCCAGAAGGGCTGGGAGGACGCACTTGGCGTGACCGTCCAGCTACAGGCGATCGACAGTTCGGCCTTCCTGCGGGAGCAGCGCCTCGGCAAGTTCCAGATGCTTTCGGACGGTTGGTCGGCAGACTACCCGGACCCTGAGAACTTCCTTGGCAAACTTTTCGCCAGTGACAGCCCCCTCAATTACACCAAATACAAGAACGTGGACGTGGATGCGCTTCTGCTGAAGGGCCGCACGGAGACTGACCGGACTAAGCGCTACGGCTTCTACAATCAGGCGGAGCAGAAGATCGTGGACGACGCTTCGATCATCCCGCTCTTCTGGCTGGTCGACTATCAGGTGATCAAGCCCTGCGTGAAGGACTACCCTGCGGTTTCGATGACCGTGCCGAAGTACCGCTACATCTCGATCGACCCGAAGGCAAAGTAGATCGTGGCCTCTGGGCTCTTCGGCTACACCGTGCGCCGGTTGCTCTGGGCTGCCCCCGTGCTCTTCATCATCTCGGTAGTCGTGTTTTACATGCTCCGCCTCGCCCCGGGCGACCCCGTGGACGCGATCCTCCAGAAGAACTATCAGGAGGAACAGGCGGCCCTGTTGCGCAAGAAGTACGGCTACGACGAGCCGATCCACATTCAGTACATCAAGTACATGAAGAACCTCGCGCAAGGCGACCTCGGAATCTCCACGCGCCACCGCGATTTCACCGCGACCGAGGTCATCCTGCCTAAGGTCTGGGTGTCCACGCAGATCGGATTCATTGCCCTCCTGATCATTTTCTCGCTTGGCATCCCGGTTGGGGTGTACGCGGCGATGGCGCGCGGTACGTTCCTCGACCCCCTCACCATCAGTTCGTGGCTGGCGTTGGACGCGGTGCCGACGTTTGTCCTGATCCCCGTCGTCCAGTGGCTCTTCGCGCTCAAGCTCGGGATCGTGGGACTCGGCTACGAGGGGGTTTGGAGTAGTCACATGGTGCTCCCCGTACTGGTGCTTTCGCTCCCAGGCGTCGCGGGCGTGGCGCGGCTGATGCGTGCCTCGGTGGTTGGCGTCCTGGGCGAAGATTACGTGCGCACCGCCCGCGCAAAAGGCCTCCGCGAGCGAACCGTGATCATCACACACATCACCCGCAACGCGATGCTGCCGATGGTCACGGTCATCGGGCTCTCACTGCCCGGCATCACCGCCGGGTCGCTCTTTGTCGAGCAGCTCTTCGGCATCCCGGGGATTGGCCAGGAGTCGCTCGCCGCCGCCCTCGCACCGGACTTCGATGTCATCCTTGCCCTCGTCCTCTTCGGCTCGTTCCTCTTCGTCATGGCCAACGTCGTCATCGATGTCGTCTACTCGATGATCGACCCCCGAATCCGAGTCGGCGCAGTGAGGGGCGGCTGATGGCGATCGCCGGAATTGCTCAAGAGTTGTACTCAGCCGAGCCGATCGCCCCGCCCGGCCGCTTCCGGATGGTGCGTAGTCTGCTGCGCAAGAAGCTCGCCGTGATCGCAATCGGCTATCTCCTAATCTTCTACTCTGGCGGCATTTTCGCGCCGCTGGTGGCCCCGTATAACCCAAATAGACAAGAGTTGACCACCGAGGCTCGTCGCCAGGGGCCCAGCGCCGAGCACATTTTCGGGACGGATGCGCTCGGCCGCGACCTGTTTTCGCGCGTGCTCTATGCGGCACGGACCACAATCCTCTTCACGCTCGTCGTGATTCTCACCGGCGGGCTGGTGCTAGGACTCGGGCTTGGGCTGCTGGCGGGCTACCGGGGCGGCTGGGTGGACACTGCCATAATGCGCACCGGCGAAGTGCTTGGCGGCCTACCGACGCTGATCTTGATGCTTGCCATAACAGCGGCTTTCCGCGGGCGCATCAACAACCTCTCGTTCTGGCTCGAAGACCACACCTGGTTGGGGAGCGATGCGAAAACGCTCGTCAAGTTCACCATCATCGTTGGCGCTGCTACGCCGTTCGCCTGGATCGGTAGTTCGCGCATCGTCCGCGGCCAGGCCCTGTCCATCCGCGAGTCATCGTTTGTGACCGCGGCCGAAGCGATGGGCGCTTCCACGTGGCGAATCGTCTCACGCCATATCCTTCCGGGAGTCATGCCGCTCTTCATCGTCGGCCTCTCCGCTTCGATGGCGGGGATCGCTGGCTCCGAGGTGGCGCTAAGCTACCTCGGGCTCGGGATCGATCCGCCCGGCTCAAGCTTCGGAAACTTGATCGGAGACGCCGGGTTCGTGCGAACTTTCGAGCAGTATCCGCATCTACTCCTCGCGTCGTCGCTGCCCGTCATCTTCTTCTTCTACTCGTGGAACCTGCTTGGCGATGCGCTCGTCGATCTGTTCGAGCCCCGAACACATACCCAGAGATAGCGTCACGTCATCGAAGCTAGACTCCGTCCCCGGCGGACGCTGCGCGGTTTGCTATACTCGATGGGGAGGACTTTGATAGCCCTGTGAAGGTAACCCTCGAACGGCTCCCTGAGAGCCGCGTGCAGATCCATATTGAGGTTGAGGCCGAGCGCGTTGAAAAGTCGGTGGACGTGGCGTACCGCCGGCTTGCGTCAAAGGTTCGCGTCCCTGGCTTTCGCCCCGGTAAAGCGCCCCGCGCTATGACCGAGAAGTACATCGGCCGTGAACGGCTGATGAACGACG
>JBDUAL010000352.1:0-3146 GCA_040004685.1 Anaerolineaceae bacterium
GAACGAACCCGCGCGTGTGAGGCCCATCGCTGGCCGAAGCTCGAAACGGCCCGCGGAATCACTCCCCACTGGAGCGATCCCAGCGAAAGAGCAAGAACGCCAGCGCCGCCGCAACCAGCATCCAGATCGCGAGTATAGCGATCGGCCACTGCCAGCCCCACGTGCTGCCGTATTCGACTTTGCCGAACCAGTCAGGCAGGAACGCGTAGCGGAAGCCCTCGCTCATCCAGCGCAGGGGGAAGACCGCGGCTACTGCTCTCAGCCAGCCCGGGATTTCGCTGTGGCGAAAGAACACGCCGGAGATGAATTGGAGAACGAGGAACGGCGGCTGAATAATCGCCGCCGCCGCATTCGCGTTAGGGATTGCCCGCGTGTACGCGATGCCGAGCGCCGCACCCGTTGCCGACGCAAGAATCAGCACGGCGATGAATGTGGCCCAGCGGCTCGCGTCCGCTGGCAGCTCCGCGCCGTAGGCAAGGACCGCGATCACGAGCATCAAGACCGTCTGGAGGACCGCGACGACCACAGCTTCGAGCACCTTGCCCATGAAGTACGCTCCGCGCGGGAACGGAGTGCCACCGAGACGCTTGAGCAAGCCGGTGTGCTGCTGTACGGAGATTGAGCTCGCGAGGTTGCCGAAGGTACTGCTCATCACCCCGGCGCCAATGATTCCGGGCAGGAAGTACTGAACAAACGAGACGGAGCGCCCCGGTCCCGCATCGATATCGCCGGAGAATACGGCGGCGAAGATGACGAGGAAAAGGACCGGCAAGGCGAACGTGAAGAACACCTGCGCGGGAATGCGCCAGAAGAGCCGAAGCTCCACTCGCGCCCAATAGAGGCCGAGGCGAAACGTCCCTGCGCGGTGCGGCTGTCTTGCGCTGACGGTCAAGTTGCCCCTCTTTCGCCTGCGGCGGCGGCGGCGGCGTCCGCATCAGCGACCATTCGGAGGTAAGTCTCTTCGAGTGAGGGGCGCCTGACTACGAGGCCGGGCAGTTCATCGAACCCAAGGGCTTTCGCCCAGCCGGAAAGCGCAATCACCGCCGCGGTTGGCGTTGCCGTAGCGATGGTGATCAACTCCTGCGACAACGTCCCGCCAAGCCCTGCTGGCAACGGGGTTCTTGCCAGCACCCCGGTTGCTTCGAACGCTACGTGCGTGAGGCCCTGCTGGCGCCCTCCTATCTCCCGCGGTGTGCCGAGTGCCGCCATCTCGCCGCCGATGATCACGCCCACGCGGTCGGCCAGTGCTTCCGCTTCCTCCAGGTAGTGGGTGGTGAGCACGACCGTTTTGCCGAGAGCAGCGAATTCGCGGACGACATCCCAGAGTTGGCGGCGTCCCTGCGGGTCCAGGCCGGTGGTCGGTTCATCGAGGAAGATCAGTTCGGGATTGCCGATGAGACCCAGTGCGAGATCTACGCGCCGCTTCTGGCCGCCGGAAAGATTGCCGCAACGCGCAATGCGCTTCTCATCGAGTCCCACGAGGCCGATGACGCGTCCGACTTCGAGCGGCTGCGGGTAGAACCGGGAGAACTCTTCGATCACTTCCTGGACGGTGAGTTCATCGAAGACCGCGGTGCTTTGAAGGACGATGCCGATGCGCGCGCGCCAGGCAGCGGTCGGGTGCCCGGGGTCCGTGCCAAGCACGATTGCTTCACCCCCCGAACGGCTCCGATAGCCTTCGAGGATTTCGACGAGGGTGGTCTTGCCAGCGCCGTTCGGCCCGAGGATCGAAAAAACCTCACCTGGACGAATTTCAAGGTCGACGCCCTTCAGCGCTTCCATGGCGCCATAGCTTTTGCGCACAGCGCGGATGGACACCGCGGATTCAGTCATTCGGCGGGGCCTCTCAATGGCGCAAGGATTAGGGGTCCGCCGATTCCTCGGTTAGTCGATCAGTGCGGCGATTACCGCATCAACAACTGCGTCGGCTTTCGCAAGCATCTCCTCGTCCGTCGCATCCTGGATGGGGTGCGGGACGAAGATCCGGCGCACTTCCGGTAGCCCAAGGGCAGCCGCCTGGTGAGCCGCTGCATCGACGAACTCGCTGGAGGCGATGAAGACTGCTGGCTTGCCCTGGATTTCGAACCACGTCGTGTCGTGCACACTGCACGTTGTGCAAGATCCTCAGTCAGCCAACGCTTCGATGACGAAGCCACACTCCCTTGCGATCTTCTTGCGCAGGTCGTCCGGCGCGGGCTTGGTGAATGTGGGCTTGGCGTAGTTGCGAAACTCGACGTTTGGCAACCGTTCGCGAAGCCGTTTCTCGAGTTGCGTGATGAGGATGTCGCCGCGCGGCTTCGAGATATTCAGCAGACCGACGACGCCGGTGAGCGCTTCAGGGCGCGGCGTCAAGCTGCGGCGGACGGGAACCCGTTCGTCTGTCGGGTCAAGGATTGTCGTCATGGCGCCTCCGATCTGCAGTGAGTATACAGAATTCCGAGACCGGCTAGTCGAGCACCCGCTGCATATACGTCGTATCCAGCCACTCCCCGAACTTAAACCCGGCGCTCCGCAGCGTCCCAATCTCCTCGAAGCCGTGCTTCCTGTGCAGTTCAAGGCTCGCCGTGTTCGACGAGGTGATCGAAGCCACCACCAAGTGCACTCCGATCGCCCTGGCCGCTTCCAGCAACGCCCCAAGTAATTGGTCGCCTACGCCCTGCCCCCGCGCGCCGGGGTCTATATAGATGGTGTCTTCTCGCGTGAAACGCCAGCCGGACTTCGCGCTCATAAACGTCAGGTAGGCGAATCCCACCACCTCGCCGCCCGATTCCGCCACCAGCACCGGCGTCGAATCGTCGTGCCCGGCGAACCACGCTTCGCGCTGCTCGGGCGTCCACGGCGCCTCGTCCCAGGTGGACACGCCGGTTTCGATCTCATCGTTATAGATGCGCAGGATCGCCGGCAGGTCTTCAACCCGGCAGCGGCGGATAGCGAGTCTTAGGGCAGACATCCTCGCAACTGTAGAAAGCGCCTGTTTCGGAACTGTTTCGGAACTGTTTCGAACGTTACCCGCGACTTGTCTCCGTCCGCTCAAATGTTCTAGAATCCCCTCCGTGACCACCTCCGTGAGCGGCAATCAGCTAGCCTCCCCAGCCCTCCAGCGCGCCCAGAAGGTGCTGCGCGATGTCTTCGGCTACCCGGCCTTT
>JBDUAL010000022.1:0-10595 GCA_040004685.1 Anaerolineaceae bacterium
AACCGCCTGTGGGGGACAGATGCAATCGCGCGTTGGGTCGCCGAGGTAGCCGCACTGGCAGGGGTTGAGAGCGGAAAGGAGCATGAAGTTCGCAGGGAACGTGCAGGAGGTCTTTGCCCGACTGATGGTGACGGTGCGGTCTTCCAGAGGCTGGCGGAGCATCTCTATGACGCGTGGGTCGAACTCGAGGAGTTCGTCCAAGAAGAGCACACCGCGGTGGGCGAGGGTAATTTCGCCGGGCCTCGGCGTCGAGCCGCCACCGACGAGGCCCGCGTTTGAAACGGTGTGGTGCGGCGCCCGAAAGGGTGGCCAGCGCAGCAGTCCGGCCCCAGATGGGAGCAGCCCGGCGACGCTGTAGATTCGTGTCACCTCCATCGCCTCGTCTTCTGTCATCGGCGGGAGGATAGAGGGGGTTGCTCGGGCGAGGAGCGTCTTGCCGCTTCCCGGAGGGCCCCGCATGACCAGGTTGTGACCTCCGGCGGCTGCGACTTCGATAGCGCGCTTCACGTGCTCCTGGCCCGCGATATCGGCGAAATCTGTGGCCACCGGTCCGTCATCCGCGAGTTCGCCCATCGGCTTCGCCACAAGGGGCTCGATCGGCAGGGCGCCGAGGAGGTGTGAAGCCAGACTAGCGAGACTTCCGACCGGGAAGACTTCTATGCCCCGCGCGAGCGCCGCTTCCGCCGCGTTCTCGGCCGGGACGAAGGCGCGTTTAATGCCACGATCGCGGGCCACGCCGACCATGGGCAGGATGCCGCGCGTCGGCCGGACATCACCGTTTAGGGCCAGTTCACCGAGGAAGATTGCTTCGTCCACGGAGGCGACGACCTGGCCGCTGGCGAGGAGAATGCCAACGGCTATCGGCAGGTCGTAGGCCGGGCCTTCTTTACGGATGTCGGCCGGGGCGAGGTTGATGGTGATTCGGGTGCCGTTTGGCCAGCTGAGGCCGCTGTTGCGGACGGCCGAGCGGACGCGTTCCTTCGATTCCTGCACGGCGGCATCTGGCAAGCCGACGATCGTTGTGGTGGGGAGCTGGCCACGCGTGATGTCGACTTCGACGTCGACGAGTTCGCCGTCAAGCCCGATTACCGCACAGCTCAGGACTTTAGCGAGCACGCGGGGATTGTGTGGCTGGGGCCGGGGGGCCGTCAATGGCGCGAGCCTAGCCTCGTTACTGTCGCAGCCGCCAGAAGTCACCAACGAGGCCCAGTTTTGCGAAGACAGCCTGCGCTTCATCGACGGTCTTGCGCCGCCAGTCGGGAGATTGCTTGTCCGCATACCAGATGGCGCCGAGACGGAGGGCGGTCGCCGGACTCAAGATCGCGCCACGCTGCAGTCCGCGCTTTTCACACCAACGGTCGATGTGCTCTTCCGACCGGAAGAGGAGCATGGTTCCTCAGGTGTAGACGATGTCATCCCACCAGTGTGCAGCCGGCACGGCGAAGTGGACGACCGCTTCGACGGCACGGAGTTCCAGGTTGTCGATTTCGAGCGTCAGCGCTTCGTCGCAACAGGCGCAGCGAGAGTCGATTGTGCCGGAGCCGCCGAGCATCGCGACGGCGCCGAGAGCGTCCCAGATGCAGTTGCCGTAGAAGCGTTTCCCGCCGATGTGAACCGGAAACGTGGTCTGGACAGCGGAGAGGGGGTTCGCCATACGAATCTCATGGGTGCCGGGCGCCAACACGAGGACGTGGTCTGAGGCTAGGCGGTCGTAGGCGGCGGCTGACTCTTTCAGCGTGAGATGGAGTGCCTCCCCAGTTTCCTGAGGGGTGGGAGGCCGCGCGGATTCGACGAAGTGCTGGAGTATGAACAGCCGGACGTCTCGGTCGAGGCTTTCAGAAGTCACGCTTGCCTCTTCCTTCGGTTCAAGTCGCCTTCGGCGGCGTGCTCTGTGGCGTCATGTTCTTCATGAAGCGCTGCATGAGCTCGGGGTTGAGCCAGTTCCAGGGGGCGTTGGCGGTTTCCTGGGTCCACTTTTCGAACTCCGCTGAGGCGTCCGCAGTCATGCGGCCAAGGGCGACGTTGGATTCGACGAGACGGCTGGCGACGACGAACAAGTCACCCCAGTTGTTCAAGACCTCGGCGTACTTGGCGCCGAACTCGAGCGCCCGTTCCGAGGGGCCGAAAAAGCCACGACTGGCCATGAAGAACTCCTTGCGGCAGGTGGCCGTTGGCGCGGGAGTATACAGCTTCCAAACGCGACAACTACTGACGAGTTTAGAACAGATGTGTTGACATGCGAACGGGCGTGCTACATTCTCTTAGAACCTTAGAACGGATGTACTGCCGCCATGGTGAACCCGGTCCTTACCGTCATCTTCGATCTCTTCCTCATCGGTTCCGCTGCCAGCGTGGTGAGTGCGATGGTCCTGGAGTATCGCGCCAACCGTGGCCCAGCTATCGGCAACGCAAAGAGCGCTTACCGGGCACGCGTAACCCGCAGCTCCGCGATTGTCACTCGCCGCGCCCGCCGTTCCGCCCGCCTGCGCGCCGCCTAGCGGGCGGCGCGGCGGAGTGGCAGCGGATCGTTGATCTTGGCGCCTCGCTTGCGATCGACGCTTCGCTCCACACTGCGCACCCCACGAATGATCTCCATGCGCGAGAGCAGACGAGAGAGCTGTTCGATCCCGGTGGTCTCCAGGGTCGCGAGGACGCTCACGGAGCCATCACCGTTTTCCTGCGTGCGGACACCGACCATGTTCACCTTGTCTTCGGTGACGACGGTTGTGATATCGCGAAGAAGCCCAACCCGATCCCAGGCTTCGATCCGCACGGAGACGGGATAGAGCTTGGTGACCGTCCCCCATTCCACCTCGACCAACCGCTCGCGCTCATCCTCGTTGAGAACGTTATGACAATCAGCCCGATGAACTGTGACCCCGCGCGTGCGGGTGACATAGCCGACGATCTGATCGCCGGGGACGGGATGGCAGCAACGCGCGATCGTGGTGAGCAAGTTGCCGACTCCAGTGACGCGCATTCCCGGACCACCGAGGGTAGCGGGACCTTGCTTTTCGGGAAGGGCGGGTGGCGGCTCAGCCTCTGCTTCCTCCGCCTGGATGAGCGCCGCCACTTTTCGGGCGATTGAGTTCGTGCTGACTCCGCCGTAGCCAAGCGCTGCCAGGAAGTCTTCCCAGTTCGGATAGGTAAACAGACTGAGGATCTGGTCCTGGCGCTCGCCGAGGTCTAGCCCGAGACGGCGCATCTCTTTTTCCAACAATTCGCGGCCGCGGTCGATGTTTTCAGCGCGTTCCTGGCGACGGAACCACTGCCGGATCTTCTCTTTCGAGTGCGTGGTGCGCACGTAGCCAAGGTTTCCGTTGAGCCAATCGCGCGAAGGCCCTTTGCTCGCGCGGCTGCGCATGATTTCGACCACGTCGCCATTCTTGAGATTGGCATTGAGCGAAACCATGCGGCCGTTGATCTTGGCGCCGACGGTCTGGTGCCCAAGGTCCGTGTGGATGCGATAGGCGAAATCCAGCGGAGTGGCGCCGGCAGGCATGTCCAGCACCGCCCCCTTTGGCGAGTAAACGAAGACCTGGTCCTGAAAGATGTCCGTCTTGACGCTTTCGATGAAGTCTTCCGCCCCGGCAAGGTCCCGCTGCCAATCGAGCAGCTGACGGAGCCAGGCGATGCGTTCTTCGTCCTTGCCTTGCTGCTTTCCGCCTTCCTTATAGCGCCAGTGGGCGGCCACGCCGTACTCAGCCACCCGGTGCATATCGTGGGTGCGAATCTGGATCTCCAACGGTCGGCCACCCAACGACATGACCGTCGTGTGGAGCGACTGGTACATGCTGTCCTTGGGGTTGCCAATGTAGTCGTCGAACTGCCCGGCGATTGGCCGCCAAAGCGCATGGACAATGCCGAGGGCGTGGTAGCACTCGGCGACGGTATCAACGAAGACGCGCACCGCCAGCAGATCGTAGATCTGGTCGAAGGTTTTCTCCTGGTTGGAATAGCGGCTCATCTTCTGGTAGATGCTGAAGATGTGTTTGGCGCGACCGGTGACCTCGGCTCGGATGTCCGCCGCTTTGAACTGTTCGCGAAGGACGTCGGTGGCCTCGTGGATGTACCTCTCACGAGACTCGCGCTTGGAGGCGAGCAGTTCGGCGATTTCGCGGTACTTCACCGGCTGAAGGTAGCGGAAGGCCAAGTCTTCGAGTTCCCACTTGATCTGCCAGACACCGAGGCGGTTGGCCAGCGGAGCGAAGATCTCCTGAGTCTCGAGGGCGATGCGCTGCTGCTTCTCGGCGTTGAACGCCCAAAGCGTGCGCATGTTGTGCAGACGATCGCAGAGCTTGATGAGAACCACGCGAATGTCCTCGGCCATCGCCAGGAACATCTTTCGGAGGTTCTGAGCCTGGACGCTGTCGCGCGCAAACTGATCGGTAGCGGCGAATTTCATTGGCAGCTTTTCGAGCTTTGTGAGGCCGTCCACAAGGCGCGCTACGTCCACACCGAACTTGGCTGCAAGCACTTCGTTCGCTATGCCGCAATCTTCTTGGACGTCGTGGAGGAACGCAGCCGCTACCGCGTTGGCATCCAGTTCGAGCCGCGTGACTTCAAACGTGACCGCAAGCGGATGGGTAATGAAGGCATCGCCCGTTCGGCGAATCTGGCCCTCGTGACAGGCCGCCGCGAACTCGTACGCCTCGCGAAGGAAGGGAATACGGTCGGCCGGGAGGTAGAGCGCGGCACGCTCCAGCACGGCTTCGATATCGACGCCGGTGGATGCGGCATCCTGCGTACGCGTCTGCAAACCCGCTGACCTCTTTGCCGTCGGAAGATTCGTTCTTTATCCTACCATGCAAGCCCTCACCGGAAGCACACACATGAGTACCAGGTACCAGGCTCCACGCGGTACGCAAGACGTGCTGCCGGAGTTGCAGCCCTATTGGCAGGCCGTCCTCGATCAGTCCCGAGAGGTTGCGCGGCTGCACGGGTACCATCGAATCGATACGCCGATGTTCGAACAGGCCAGCCTGTTCGAGAAGGGCAGCGGCGACACGACGGACATCGTCGAAAAAGAGATGTACACGTTCACCGACCGTGGCGAGGAGCACCTTGCGCTGACGCCGGAGGGCACTCCGGCAATCTGCCGAGCCTATCTCGAGCACGGAATGGGAAGTTGGCCACAACCGGTACGGCTCTACACGACGCACCCGATGTTCCGTTACGACCGCCCGCAGAAGGGCCGTTACCGCCAGCACACACAGTTCGACTGCGAGGTGATCGGCTCCCAGGACCCGCTGGTCGACGCGGAAGTAATCGGGCTGCTCTGGTCGCTCTATGAGCGGCTGGGCATCCGCGATGTTGTAGTGCGACTCGGGTCGATCGATGACGCTACGCCGCGTCGCGAATACACCGAACGGTTGAAGGCGTACTACCGTCCCCACCTTGCGAAATTGTCCGAGGACAGCCAGCGGCGCTTCGAGCGCAACCCACTGCGGCTACTTGATAGCAAGGACGAGCGCGATCAGCCGTTCAAGGACGCTGCACCGAAGCTGGTGACTTCGCTCAGCGCACAGGCGCAGGCGCACCACGAAACCGTGATGGGGGCGCTCCAATCCGCTGGCATCCGTTACGAGATCGACCCCTTGTTGGTGCGCGGGCTGGACTACTACAACCGTACGGTCTTCGAAATTGTGCCCGCCGACGATGAGCGCGCTCAGGGCACGATTGGCGCGGGAGGGCGTTACGACGGACTGATTGAAATCCTTGGCGGGCCTCCCACGCCGGGGATGGGGTTCGGCAGCGGCATCGAGCGCATCATCCTTGAGATGCAGAGGAGCGGGGTTCTTTTCGAACCGTCGAGCGGGACGGACGTCTACATCGTCCACCGGGCGGAGGGCAGCGCGCCGGTGGCGTTTGGGCTTGCGGCTGAGCTCCGCAAGCGTGGGATCGGGACCGTCATCGGCGAGTCTGGGCGTTCGTTCAAGGCGCAGATGCGGGCGGCCGACGGTTCTGGCGCGTCGACAGCCGTCATCCTTGGCGATGACGAACTCGCCAACGGGACGGCGACGGTGAAGGACTTGCGAGGAGAATCGGAACAGCACGTGCTGCCGTTGGCGAGAGTCGCTGAAGAACTGGCCGGAAGTGGCCAGACCGGGTAGCCAGCGACCAGTGCTATACTCGAACGAGCAAGGAGTACTACGGTCCGCGATGAGCGGGCCGTCTTTTTTGAGCAATGGACGAGGCGATCCTGGCGCAGCTGCAGCGCATCACGCAGCGACACGACGAACTGACCGACGAAATGGGGAGCCCTGAGGCCGCCGTCGACTACGAGCGGAGCACGAAGCTGGCCAGGGAACGCGCCGAGATTTCGGGAATCGTCGAGCTCTACCGTGAGTACCGCACGTTGGAGGGGGCGGCTGCCAGCGCACGCTCGCTACTGGAAGAAGAGGACGCGGAGATAAAGGCGATGGCGGAGGCGGAGCTTGCCGAAACCGACGCGCGAATGGTTGAGCTCAACGGCCGTATTCGCCGTGAACTGCTCCCGAGAGATCCGCGCGATTCGAAGAACGTGATCATGGAGATCCGGGGAGGGGCCGGAGGCGAGGAGGCCGCACTCTTCGCCGCTGAACTCTTTCGCGCGTACTCCCGCTACGCCGAACGCAAACGCTGGCACACGGAGATTCTAAGCGGGTCAGAATCGGAGAAGGGCGGATTCAAAGAGGTGGTCTTCGAAGTTCGCGGTGAGGGCGCCTATTCGCGAATGAAGTACGAAAGTGGTGTACACCGCGTCCAACGCGTCCCGGAAACCGAGACTCAGGGACGCATCCATACCTCGACCGCCACCGTGGCGGTACTGCCCGAGGCTGAAGAAGTAGACATCGCGATCGAAGAGAAAGACATGCGTGTCGATATTTTCCACTCCTCTGGAGCGGGCGGACAGAACGTGAACAAGGTTGCTACCGCCGTGCGGTTGACGCATATCCCGAGCGGGCTGGTGGTGGTCTGCCAGGATGAGCGTTCGCAGTTTAAGAACCGCACCAAGGCGATGACGGTGCTGCGTTCCCGGTTGTTCGATTTGGAGCAGAGCAAGCAGGACGCCGAAATGACGCAGGCAAGGCGACTGCAGGTGGGAAGTGGGGACCGAAGCGAGAAGATCCGCACTTACAATTTCCCGCAGGATCGGATCACCGACCACCGCATTGGGCTGACGGTCCACAACATCCCGGATCGGCTGGACGGCAACCTTGACGACCTGATTGACGCAGTTGCCACCGCGGACGAGACGGACCGTCTGGAGGGCCTTGGATGAACGCCCGTGAGGCGGCAACAGAGCTCGTGCCCCGCCTCGCGCTGGCTGGGATCCCCGATGCCGGGTTCGAAGCGGAGTTCCTTGTTCGGATCGCGGCGAAAATCTCGCGCAACGACTATTTCGGTGGGCACAAACTGAGCAGCATCGCGTCGGTGCGGCTCGAAGACGCGGTAATCCGGCGCGTGAGACGGGAGCCATCGGCGTACATCGCAGGCGAGCGCGAGTTCTACGGGCTTGCTTTCGAGGTCACGCCGGATGTGCTGTTGCCACGGCCCGAGACCGAGTTGCTGGTCGAACTTGGGTTGCGGGAGTGCCAACGCGTGACCGGGGGGGTGATCGTGGACGTGGGTACCGGGAGCGGTGCGATTGCTGTCGCTCTCGCAGAAACAATCGAGACGGAGATCGTGGTGGGCATTGATGTCAGCGAGCCTGCCCTGACGGTGGCTCAGCGCAATGCACGGCGTCATGCCGCTCGCGTCCGATTCATCCGCGGCGACTTGCTGACGCCGTTGGGACGGGCGGACATCGTGCTGGCGAACCTTCCGTATATTCCTACGTCCGGGATCGCGAGCCTTCAACCGGAAGTGCGCGACTGGGAGCCCCGGCTCGCGCTCGACGGTGGCGAAACTGGGCTCCACCTGATTCGACGCTTGATCGACGACTGCACGGCACGAATACGGCCCAAGCTGCTCGCGATGGAAGTGGGGCTCGGGCAGGCGGCGGCGGTCGCCGAGTACTGCGGGCAAAATGGGGCGTTCACTGAAACGGTGCGCGACCTTGCTGGCATCGAGCGCGTGGTTTGTGCCAGGTGGGCGTGAAGCTCGTCGCTCTCGACATCGATGGGACGATTGTTCACGCCCACGAGGACGTGCCGGCGCCGCGCATCACTGCTGCGGTCGGGAAGCTTGCCAGCGTGGGGATTGCAGTGGTGCTTGCCTCGGGGCGGATGTTTCCGGGCACCGCGAAGGTGGCGCGCCACCTGGGCGTCACGCACCCACTAATCTGCCAACAGGGCTGTTCGGTTCATCTGCTGACGGGAGAGACAATCCACGAGTTCCCGATCGACGGGGCGGCAGCGCTCGAAATCTGCGATTACGCCCGTTCCATTGACCGAGCGTACGAGTGGTTTAACCCGCTGCGCTACATCGTCAGTAGAGAGTCACCGGCAACCATGGAGTACGGTCGCGTGTCGGGCATCATCCCGGAGTATCGAGCTGACCCGGAGAACTCGGGCGTGGTACCGACGGGGGTGGGCATTATCTCGACTCGCGAAGAGGCGAACGGGATCCACGGTGCGTTAGTCAAACAGCACGGCGATAGCGTGCACATGTTGGACTTCCCGGAGGTCACCGTTGCCGTGGCGCCGGACGCGAACAAGGGCCATGCGCTTTCCCTGATCTGCGCAGACCTAGGAATCGGACGCCACGAAACTCTGGCGATTGGCGATAGCGTGAACGACGCGACGATGCTGGCCTGGGCGGGACGCGGGATTGCCCTCGCGCACAGCGACCGCTACGCCCTGGACGCCGCGAACGAAGTGCTCGCCGATGGAGACGAGCGGCTCGCGGAGTTCCTGGAGAAGCTAGCCGACGCGCGGTAGGGGTTAGGTTGGGTCGATGCGGTGCCATACGCGCATCAGGACAAGGCCGATACCGAAGACGAACAGCAGAGCGGCAGAGAGCGGCAGAACGGTACTCCGCCAGTCGATGCCGGCGCCGTGCTCCCCATCGGCGAGAGGGACAACATATTGTCCGGTGATTCCCCTCACAAGCGATATGAGCCCCGCTTCGGTGACTAGCTTCCAACCGGTATCCGCCTGCTGCACTGCCCGCCCATCGGCCAAAACGAAGACCTGGTGGTCGCCCGGCCAGTAGACGTGCCCCTCCGTGCCGGCGAGGAATACGAACACCCGGCTGCCGGGGACGAAGGTGGCAAGCTTGCAACCGTTCGTTGGCTCCTTCGAAGGATATGCAATTTCGACCGCCGAACCAGAGAATGAGCCCTTTAGCAGAGCCTCCGACTTGAGCAGGACGCGAACTCCTGGTTCAACCTCCTGAACCCGCGCGACAGCCACAAGGCTGCTCGCCTGGACCGCCTGGGTGATGGCATCCGACGTGACGGAAAGGCAGACGGCTTCACCGCCGGTTGGCGTTTGCGCAAAAACAGCGGCCCCCGGTAGGAGGGCCGCTGCGAGCGCTACTACGAGGGTGAGAAGGCTACTCGGCAGCCTGAGCAAACTGGTAGATCTTGCCTTCGGTCTTGATGGACGGAGCGATAATCATCTCCGCCTGCTGAAACTCGCGGATGGTGTGCGACCCGCACATGCCCATGGCGGTGCGCAGGGCGCCGACGAGGTTTTCGGTGCCATCGGTGCGACTGGTGGGGCCGTACAGCAGCTTCTGCAGGGTGGTGTTCACGCCGACCTGAACACGAGTGCCGCGGGGGAGATTTGCGTGCGGCGTAGCCATGCCCCAGTGATAGCCCCGGCCCGGCGCCTCAGTAGTGCCTGCGAAGGGCGAGCCCATCATCACGCCGTCCCCGCCCGAGGCGATGCACTTGCAGACGTCACCGCCGGTGCGGATACCGCCGTCAGTGATGATTGGGACGTAGCGGCCGGACTCCTCGAAGTAGCGGTCCCGGGCAGCTGCGCATTCGATGGTAGCGGTGACCTGCGGGACGCCGATGCCGAGCACCTCGCGGCTGGTGCAGGCCGCGCCGGGCCCAACGCCGACCAGCACCGCGGCAACGCCCGTGCGCATGATTTCAAGTGTTGCTTTGAAGCCGACGGTGTTTCCAACGACGACAGGGATGCGGATGTCCTTGAAGAGTTTGTCGAAGCGAAGCCCCTCGACGCTGTTGGACTCGTGCCGGGCAGTTGTGACGGTGCTTTGGACGACAATGATGTCTGCGCCTGAATCCTGGATCAGGCCGGCAAGTCGCTTCGTCTGCATGGGGGTAACGGAGACCGCGGCAATGGCGCCGCCATCCTTGATTTCGCGGATGCGGCGGGCGATCAGATCGTCCCGCATGGGCGCCTGGTATGCGGTCTGAAGGATCGCGGTGGCCTCGTTACGGCTCGCAGAGGCGACCTCTTCGAGCATCGGGCGGGGGTCGTCGTACTTCGTCCAGACGCCTTCGAGGTTGAGGACGGCGAGGCCGCCGGCCTTGTGCATGGCAACGGCGAAGGTCGGATCGACGACGGCGTCCATCGCGGATGCGAGGAATGGGATGGTAAAGCGATGGGGCCCGATCTCGAGCCCCATTTCGACCAGTTCTGGGTTGATGGTGAGTTCGCCGGGGACGATTGCTACGTCATCGAACCCGTATGCGC
>JBDUAL010000353.1:0-3138 GCA_040004685.1 Anaerolineaceae bacterium
CTTCGACTCTCAGAAGCTCGTCCCCCGGTGCTCGCGCGTCGGGCTGGGCGGCGACCCGGAGAGTACGGCCCGCGAACCCGCGCAAAGCTTCGGCAACAGTCAGTGGCACGGGCTGTAGGTTCAATCGGCGGCCAATCTCGCAGACCGGCGGCACCGCAGCGAGCCGAGCGGCGGCATCACGCGGGGTGTATTCCGTGGCGATGCCGCCCTGCACTCCGATGACGCCTGAGACGTGTGGCAGCAGCCGCTCCAGCCGGTGTTCAGCCACCATCACTGCGAGGTTGCCAGCAGAATGCAGCCGACGGATGGCGGCGAGCACCGCATCAGCGCCGGCAGGGTCCAACTGCGAAGTTGGTTCATCGAGCAGTAAGAGCCGTGGTTCGAGTGCGAGAACGGCCGCGATCGCGACTCGCTGGCGCTCACCGCCGGAGAGCGTCGAGAGCGTCCGGAGGCGGAGATGCTCGATACGTAGGCTCGAGAGGAGCGCCTCAACTCGCTGCCGCATCTCGGGCGCGGGCACGCCGTGCTGCTCCATGCCGAAGGCGATCTCTTCCTCAACGGTGTCCGCGACGGATTGGGCCTCGGGCTCCTGAAAGACCATGCCGGCGATTCGCGCCATCTCGCGGGTGGGCGTACGCGCGGGGTCGAGTTCGCCAATGCGTATTCGACCGGATACCTCGCCGCCGTGGAACTGGGGGATCAGGCCGTTGAACAGCCTCAACAGCGTGGACTTGCCGCCGGCAGATGGTCCTGCGAGCAGAAGAAACGCGTTTTCGTCGATTTCGAGCGTCACGTTCCGCAGGGCCGGAGAGTCCGCGTCCGGGTAGCGATAGGAGAGCTCGTCCAGCCGCGCGATCACGGTTCGAGCACTCGCGGAGAGAGCCGCATAGGGACCGTCGCAGGCGATGTGCTGAAAAGCAGACGGAAAGCTGGCCAGGTGACCGCCAGCGGAATAACCGCAGTGACAATCTCAACCGAAGGCCACGGTAGCCCGGCGAATGGGTTGTACTTCAGTCCCTCCCAGCCGGCCAGCGCCAGCCCGAGGGTAGCCACCGCAAGCCCGAACGAGGCCAGCGCGAGAGCCCGGTCTGGCAGCGGAAACGGCTCTGCGGTCAGCGACGTGGTGTGGCGGCTACGCGCCGACGAGGCCATCCACCAGCCGAACGCACCGGCGCCGAGGGCAGCTGCAAAAGCGGCAGGGAGTCGCAGCGGCTGGTAGTAGAACCAGCCAGAGGCGGCGACAAGTAGGAGCGGTGCGGACGCGATGCCTGCCAGCCTCGGGATGCGCGGGCTGGGCGGCGCGGCGCCGTACCCACGAGCTTCCATCGCCTCGGCGAGCCGCATCGAACGTTCGAGCCCACCAATCACCGCCGGTACGACGAGCGCCGGTAGATCGCGTAGTCCGCCGCGTGCTCCGCGCAGTGCCCGCATCTCGCGAATGCGGCGAACGTCTTCGATGGTCGACGGCAGCAGAGTAAGCCCGACCGTGACGACAAGCCCGGCCTGAAAGACGGCCGCCGGCGCGGTCCGCAAAACGCGGTGCGGGCTGACCGCGCCATTAAACACGCCGAAGGAGAGCAGCACCGACAGGATCGCCAGGCCACGCGTGAGCGCCGCCACCAATCCTTCCGCCGAAACCGGCCCGCCGAGTCGCAAGCCACCGACCCACCATGGCAGCTCGGGTCCCGGGATGCGGAACAGTTCGTGGCTGCCGTAGTTGCCGTTGATTACCGAGATTCCGACCGAAATGGCTAGCATTGAGACGCCGAAGATGAGCAGCGCACGAAAGCTGGTTACGCCCGTGGCCGTCTTCGGCGCGAGCACCGCAACAAGTAGGACCGAGAGCAGCACGATCCCCAGGTAGTACGGGTTCGTGGTCGTGAGCGCGACGACCATGACCAGCATCACCCACGCCACCCAGGCGATCGTGTGCACCAGGCGCTACCCCAGCCGCCGACGCAGGGCTATGAGGCCGCCGCCAGAGAGCAGCACCAAGGCCAACAGAACCGGCAACACTTCGAAACCGGATGAGCCTGCGTCGCCGGAGTTGCCCGTCGAAGGCGGGCGCGGCGCGACGGTTGTCGCCGCAGACGGAGGCGTTGAGACAGGAGTGGCCACCGGCGTCGGTGTGGCGACCGGGCGAGTCTGGGTGATCGGCGTCTCCGGGGCGTTGCAGAACGTTCGGCCAGCCAGCGCGGGCACCGCCTGGTTGGTCGCAAAGGTTGCATCGAACCCGATGAACGAACCGTCGGCGTTCTGCTGGCTGAGGAGGAAGCTGACCGGTGACGGCCCGGGCCGTATGTACTGCGGAGCGTTGACGTCCTCGCCAGCGGCGATCAGCGCCTGCAGGACGAACGCGGTCGAACTTGCGTTCGATGGCACAGGCGCGTATCCCCAACCGCCATCGGGCTGGATGGACGTCTTGAGGTAGGTGATCGCCTTCGTCACGGCCGGGTCGGACTTCGGGGCCCCGCTCGCGAGCAAGGCCTGGATAACGATGGCGGTGGTATCTGCGTCGCTCGTGCCGCCGAAGCCCCAGCCGCCGTCGCTGACCTGCGTCGCCTTCAGGGCGGCCAGTGCGCTTGCAGGGACGGAGTTGCCGGTGCAGGCCAGCCCAAGCATGGCGATTGACTGGCTGAAGTCATCTGCCGCGTACTTGCCCGTAATCGCTTCGAGCCCGGCGTTGATGTTGGCGATGAGGTTCGTGCCGTTCACAGCCTTGGGGTCCAACCCGAGCGCCTTCGCGCCGAGCGCAGCTTTACCGGCCGCAGCGGGCTTCACCGCCGCCGCGGCATTCGCCTTGAGGTAGTCCGCGGGCGATTTACCGCCCGGCAGGACGTCCTTGTTGGGGTCGAAGCCGGCTGCGCGGACGGCGAAGATGCTGTCCATCACCTGGCCAGAAGCGTGCTTTTCGGCGTTGGCGTCGTACGTCCCTTCAAGGTTCTGGACGGAGAACAGGTAGGCCGCGCCTTTAGTGGCGGCCTTCGATTCGGGAATCGCCGCAGAAGCGGCAACGAGGGGCACGGCGACGATCGCTGCAAGGAGCAAGAGCAGTAAGCGTTTCACATCTACCTCTGACGCATGAAGACAGGGCGCAAGATGCGCCGGAATGAGTGGACGGCAAGCGGGATCAAAAAA
>JBDUAL010000354.1:0-3134 GCA_040004685.1 Anaerolineaceae bacterium
GAGCTTCTTGGTGTCTTGAATCGCCAAGTGCCGGCCGAACTCGCGGAACGAGTAGCTGGCCACCCCCAGCTTGAGAGTGCCGGGAGTGTCGCTCTTAGCGGCGGCTCCGGCCAAACCGGGTAGCGCCGCGGCACCTAGGGCCGTTGAGAGGAAAGTTCTACGGGATGCGTTGCTCATTTACGTTTCTCCTGCTTCGACGGTCCCATCATATACCGTTCGCATCCTCCCGACAGAGAACGCCGCACGACCCAAGGCTGAGATAGTCCCGCTTGCCGATCTCCCTCCAAAACGGATAAGGTGGAAGATTCATTCCCACCCAATATGGCATCGGCATCAACAATGGCAAAACCCACACCCATCACCGTGGCACACGGCGACGGCATCGGCCCCGAGATAATGGAGGCGACGCTCCACATCCTGCAGAAAGCAGGAGCGCTGCTCGACATCGAGACAATTCAGATCGGTGAGCAGGTCTATCTGCGCGGCAACACGGCGGGTATTGAACCTTCCGCGTGGGACTCTCTGCGACGCACCAAAGTTTTTCTGAAAGCGCCGATTACCACGCCTCAAGGCGGCGGCTTCAAGAGTTTGAACGTCACCACGCGCAAGACACTTGGCCTCTATGCCAATGTTCGGCCCTGCGTCTCTTACCATCCCTTCGTCAAAACGAAGCATCCGCAGATGGATCTGGTAATCGTACGCGAGAACGAAGAAGATCTCTACGCCGGCATCGAGTATCGCCTGAGCGCGAACGTGATGCAAACCATCAAGCTCATCTCGCGTCCCGGAAGCGAAAAGATTTGCCGTTATGCCTTTGAGTACGCGCGGACGCACAAGCGCAAAAAGGTCACCTGCTTCACCAAAGACAACATTATGAAGATGTCGGACGGGCTCTTCCACAAAGTCTTCGATGAAGTATCCACTGAATATCCGGACCTCGAGAACGAGCACTGGATCGTGGATATTGGCGCGGCCAAGATGGCCGACACGCCTGAAGCTTTTGACGTGATCGTGATGCCAAACCTCTACGGCGACATCCTGTCCGACGTTGCGGCCCAGATCGCCGGCAGTGTCGGACTTGCGGGCTCAGCCAACATTGGCGAGCACTGCGCGATGTTTGAGGCCATCCACGGCTCCGCGCCACGCCGCGCTGGCCAAAATCTCGCGAACCCATCCGGCTTGCTGCTCGGCGCCGTACTCATGCTCGTACACATCGGACAAGGCGAGGTCGCCGCGCGCGTTCACAACGCATGGCTGCGCACCATTGAGGATGGCACGCACACTTACGACATCTTCCGCGATGGCACCAGCAAAACCAAGGTTGGCACCAAGGAGTTTGGAGATGCTGTGGTCGCGCGTCTTGGCGAAGTTCCGGCGACAATGAAAGCTGTCGAGTACGCGTCCGAGGCCGCTAAACAAGCCAAGGGCGCAAGTGCAACCGCTGCGGTGGGCTCCACCGAACTGGTCGGTGTCGATCTGTTCGTCGATTGGCCGTCAGCCGATCCCACAGCCTTAGCCAAAATCATGGAAACCGCCAATGCCAGTGGTCTCGACCTGCAAATGATCGACGGCCGAGGCGTTAAGTTGTGGCCGGGCGGTATGCCCGAGACGTTCTGTCCCGACAGCGTGCGCTGCCGCTTTTTGAGCAAGTCGAAAATCGGCCATAAAGACGTGATTGCCCTGCTCTCGCGGGTGGCCGAAAAGAATGTTGAGGTGGCTAAGACCGAATACCTGCGCACCTTCGATGGTCAACCCGGTTACTCGCTGTCGCAAGGGCAGTAGATGAGCTCACATCCGCTCGTTGGCGTGATCATGGGTTCCAAAGCGGATTGGGACACGCTGCGTCACGCCGCGGGCATCTTGGAACAGTTCGAAGTTCCTCACGAATCCAAGATCGTGTCCGCCCATCGCACCCCTGCGCTTATGGCCGAATACGCTTCGAGTGCGGAGTCGCGTGGGCTGGAGGTGATTATTGCAGGCGCGGGCGGAGCGGCGCACTTACCTGGTATGGTCGCGGCCCACACTCTGTTGCCCGTTCTAGGGGTGCCCGTTGAAAGCCACGCCCTGAAGGGAATGGATTCACTTCTCTCGATAGCTCAGATGCCAGCCGGCATTCCTGTAGGCACGCTCGCGATCGGCACAGCTGGCGCCATCAACGCCGCGCTCTTGGCGATTGCGATCCTCGCCAACTCACGCCGCCCGTTGCGCGAAAGACTGCGGACGTATCGGGAAGAACAGACGGCGCGCGTGCGCCTGGACAGCCTCGAATGAAGCCCGTTTTACCGGGTTCCACGATTGGCGTACTGGGCAGTGGGCAACTCGGCCGTATGTTCGCGATTGCGGCGCGCCGCATGGGCTATCGCGTGCACACGTTCTCCCCTGAATTCGACACCCCCACCGGCCAAGTCTCAGATCTCGAAATCACAGCGGATTACGCCGATCTCGACCGGGTTGCCGAATTCGCTCGCGGCGTCAGCGTAGTGACCTTCGAATTCGAGAATGTTCCTGCCGCGACCGCCGACGCGTGCGAGCGATTCGCACCCGTCCGCCCTTCAGGCCATGTGCTCCACATCGCGCAGCATCGTTTGCGTGAAAAGACATTCCTCGCGAGTGCCGGTCTTCCCGTAACCCCATTTCGTGCAGTGCGCTCCGCCGAAGACCTCCGCGAGGCCCTCACCGGGCTCGGCTGTCCCGCCATACTCAAAACGGCCGGCTTCGGATATGACGGCAAAGGTCAGCAACGAGTCTCATCGTTCTCTCAAGTCGACGAAGCGGTGCACAACCTCCACGGTTCGGATGCTGTGCTGGAGGCCTTCATCGATTTCGAGCGTGAAGTGTCGGTGGTGGCGGCGCGCGGTCTGGACGGCAGTTTCGTTCACTATGGCGTACTCGAGAATGAGCATTGCCGCCACATTCTGGACACCACTATTGCGCCCGCCCGCGTCAGCGAAGCCGTGCAGCGCGAAGCCATCCATATAACCCGGACTGTCTTCGATGAGCTCGATGTCAACGGCGTACTGTGCGTCGAATTCTTCCTGACGCGCTCCGGCAAGCTGCTCATCAACGAACTCGCGCCCCGGCCGCACAACAGCGGCCACTGGAGCTTCGACGCGGCGATGACCAGCCAGTTCGAA
>JBDUAL010000355.1:0-3129 GCA_040004685.1 Anaerolineaceae bacterium
CCAGATGCAGATGCCGCGACGGTCATTCTCCGCCACCTCGCGCCGGATGAAGCCGCCCCGTTCGAGCCGTTCAAGGAGCGCCGATACAGACGGGCGGGTGACGTAGAGCAGGTCGGCAAGCTCCGAGTTGCTCAGCCCTTCGCGAACCGCGAGGTGGCCAAGGAGACGGAGCTGAGTGACCGTCAACCCTTCCCGATCCCAGATTGTCAGGCGGAGAGGATCCAGCAGCGCACTCGCTGAGAAGAAAGCCGTGAGGGCCGCCTCGATCTCCGGGGAACGTTCGGTTGGTGACATGCAGCCACTCTACCGCACGGGCGAAGCAAGTACTCAGGGGGTCACTGCCGGTGGAAGGCGGGCTACGCCTCAATCGCGGAGTAAATGATGTTCTTCAACTGGCCGCGGAAGTTGAAGGTGGCCGACGGCATGAGCTGCGTCATGAAGATCGCGACGAGGTCTTCTTTCGGGTCAACCCAGAAGATCGTCGATGCGGCGCCACCCCAGTAGTAGTCGCCTTCACCAAGGGAGCCAGTGTCCACTTCGCTGAGGGTCATCGCAAAACCCAACCCGAACCCGACGCCTTCGTAGGCTGTTTCGGAAAAGGCGCCGACAGCCATGGACGAGAGGTCCTTGCCGTCGGCGAGGTGATTCTTCACCATCAGCTGGATGGTGCGCGGACCGAGAACGCGGTGGCCGTCGAGCTCCCCGCCGCGACGGAGCATCTCTGAGAACCGCAAGTAGTCGGCGGTGGTACTGGTCAATCCGCCACCGCCAGAGAAGAAGCTGGGCTTCGTGAGGTAGGTGCTGGACCCGGGGTCATCGATGAGTCTGATGGTCTTGTCGGGTTGGCGTTGGTAGTTGGCGGCGAAGCGGTGCTGCTTTTCAGGCGCAACATGGAATGAGGTGTCGCCCATGCCAAGAGGGTCGAAAATCGTTTCCTGGAGGTACTGATCGAAGGGCTGGCCGGAGATCGCCTCCACGAGGTAGCCGCAGACATCCGTGGAAAAGGAATAGAGCCAATGTTCGCCGGGAGCGAAGTGGAGTGGCACTTTTGCGAGCTTCTGGACGAAAATTCTGAGCGTCTCGTTGCGGTCGCGATTGACGCCCTCGCGTCGATACATTTTGTCCACCGGATGGTTGGTGGCGCCGTAGGAGAGACCGCCCGAGTGACTAAGGATATGGCGCATGGTCATCGGCCGTTCGGGGGTGCGGGTGACCATATCGGCGGCGTCGCCAGAGACGTAGACCTGCTGATCCGTCCATTCGGGGATGAAGCGCGAGACTGGGTCATTGAGTTGGAAGCAACCCTGCTCGTAGAGCGACATGAGCGCGACGGAAGTGATAGGTTTCGACATCGAGTAAATGCGAAAAATGGTGTCGTCGGCCATAGGCTTCTGGCGGGCAAGGTCCATCTGGCCCTGGGAGCGGAAGTAGGCGACCTGACCGTGACGCGATACAAGCGTCTGGCAGCCGGCGATCTTGCCGGGTTGGATGTAGTTTCGGTCGAGGTGTTCGGTGATGCGAGCGAGACGTTCCGGGACGAAGCCGGCGGCGCGGGGGTCAACGTTCATTGGTAGTTCCTTGAGTCGGTTTGGTGCGATGAATGCTACAGGTTTGCGGGCGTGGTTTCAGGTCGCTGTGTCAGTGACTGCGGGACAGTTGGCGGCGACGCCGGATGCCGGGCCTAAATCCTCGACGGTACCGCGGCGCCCGGCGACGTTTCTGGTAGACTCTGCCGGCAATCAGAACAGGAGAATCGAATGAAGTTCGGGATCTTTTACGAACACCAACTGCCCAGGCCGTGGACGGACGGGGCGGAGCTTAAACTCTTCCAAGACGCACTCTCGCAAGTTGAACTGGCCGACAAACTGGGCATTGAGTATGCGTGGGAGGTGGAACACCACTTCCTCGAGGAGTATTCGCACTCCTCTGCACCTGAAGTGTTCCTGGCAGCGGCGAGCCAGCGCACCAAGAACATCCGGCTTGGTCATGGGATCAAGCTGATGCCGCCGGGTTACAACGCCCCGGCGCGAATCGCTGAGGAGATCGCCACGCTCGACCTCGTTTCGAACGGGCGCGTGGAATGGGGTACGGGCGAGTCGGCCTCGCGGGCGGAGCTGGAGGGATTTGGGATCAACCCGATGGAACGCCGCGCGCAATGGCGTGAGACCGTGGAACAGGTCGCCAACATGATGGCGATGGATCCCTACCCGGGTTTCCAGGGGAAGTACTTTTCGATGCCCGTGCGCAACATTGTGCCAAAGCCGGTGCAGAAGCCTCACCCGCCGATCTGGGTGGCGTGCTCGAACCGCGAAACGATCCACCTGGCCGCTCAGTTGGGGATCGGGGCGCTGACGTTCGCGTTCGTGGACCCGAATGAAGCGAGGAAGTGGGTCGATGACTACTACGAAACGTTCAAAAACGAATGCGTGCCAATCGGACACACCGTCAATCCGAACGTCGCGATGGTGACCAGCTTTTCATGCCACGCGGACGCTCAAGAGGCGTATCGTCGCGGATTCGATGGCTTCAAGTTCTTCCAGTTCGGTCTTGGCCACCACTATGTGTTCGGAAACCACAAGCCGGGACGAACGGACATCTGGAAGCAGTACGAAGCGGTAAAGAGCGCGCTCGGCGAGAAAGACCTGGACTTCCTTGGTGGCGGCACGGACGGGATCGGCACGCCAGACCAGTTGCGCACACACCTGCGCAAGTTCTCGGACGCCGGCGTCGACCAAACCGTGTTTATCCAGCAGGGCGGGAAGAACAGGCACGAAGATATCTGCGACTCGCTCAACCTGTTCGCCTCGGACGTCATGCCCGAGTTCAAAGCGGAGCAGGAAGGGCGGGAGAAACGCAAGCAGGATGAACTGGCGCCTTACATCGAGAAGGCGTTCACCCGAAAGCAGTGGATGAAGGAGCTCACGGACGACGAGATCCCTTCGTTCCAGGCTTACGGCGCGATGGTTGCCGAGGTCGACACTTCGGCGATGGACGACGTCGCGAAAGCGCGGGCCGAACGCTGGAAGCAGATGCGTTCGATCCTGGCGAAAGTGTAGGTTGCCCCGGCTCGGGTCAGTCTGTCTCGGGGTCTCCTGATGAAGGCACCCCTGAGAGGGTCATAGACTCGAA
>JBDUAL010000356.1:0-3121 GCA_040004685.1 Anaerolineaceae bacterium
GGGACGCGGCGGCGCTCTACCCGGTGATCACCGAAGCCGGCGGGCGGATGACCACATGGGCTGGGGAGGATGGGGTGGGCGACAGCGTGGTTGCGACGAATGGGTTGGTGCACGATGAGGTGCTGGCGGCGCTCCGCTGAAAGGCGCTGACGTCGCAATGCTGACGGGCAGCGAAAAGGCGCGGTGTGCGGCCGCGCCTCTTCCTACGTGCTCAGTTCAGACCGGGTGGGCTTAGGCTTTCCCGATTTTGAACATCTTTGTGCCGCACGTGGGACACTTGCCCTCGGTAGCAGGCTTGCCGTTCTTCATCGTGATCGGGGTGGCGTTGGACATCTCCCGCTTGACGCGGCACTTCAGGCAATAGGCTTCCACAGGGTCCCTCCTTCACATCCTGTTGGAGCAGGACGGGGCGCCGCTGGAAAATTGATATAGAGAGTAAGCGGTTGCTCACTCTCTTTCGACGCCTCTGGCATGATCGAACCGCCGAGGCCCCTTGTCAAGAGCAAAATCGAATCTATACACAACATAACTAGTGAAATGGCGATTCTTTTTCCAGATTCAGCAGTTTCATGGCCCGAATCTGTCCACTTTCGAGCACCGAGCCAATGCCGGCGAATGCTCCCGAAGTGTCATAAATTCGCGCCACCGGCGACGGCACGAACGCGCGATCGGCGGAAAGGACCACCGCGCCGCTCCGCAAGAGTGTCGTTTGGGAGGCGCGCAGAATCACGGCCTGCATGTTCGCGACACCTTCATCGGGCTGGAGGAGCAGAGTCGCGATGCTCCCATCGGTCACTGCGTTCGGGAGCGCCTCCATCGTTGTCGCGTCCGCCAAAGTGACGTCGCCGACAGCGGTGCGCCTGAGGGCAGCGAGGTGACCGCCGCACTCGGCCATTTGGCCGATGTCACGGGCTATGCTCCGCACATAGGTGCCCGGCCCGCAATGGATCTGGATGCCGAGACGGTCGACCGCCAACCATGTCAGCCTCAGTTCGTGAATGGTCACCGGGCGAGGTCGTAACTCGAAGGCTTCCCCCGCGCGGGCGATCGCGTAGGCGCGCTTGCCGTCCACCTTGATTGCGCTGTAGGCCGGAGGGCGCTGCAGCAGTTGGCCGGTGAACGCGGTCTCAAGGCGTCGAAGGTCCAGATCGGTGAGGGTTGGCACCGTCGCCCGAGTCAACTCGGCGCCCTCTGCGTCATCCGTGTCTGTGGTGACCCCGAGAGTGATCTCGCCGTTGTATCGTTTGTCATGCCTCGTCATATACTCAACGAGACGCGTAGCCCGGCCGAGGCAGAGAACGAGGACGCCAGTGGCCATCGGGTCCAGAGTTCCGGTGTGGCCGATGCGGCGTTGACGAGTGATTCCCCGCGTTTTGGCGACTACGTCATGGCTCGTCCAGCCGGCAGGCTTATCGATGACGAGGATGCCGTCCATGTCCGAACCAGGCAGTGCCAAAGCTAGCTCGGATCGTCAGCGGTCGCGGTCGCGGCCGCATCGAGCGGGTGGGGGAGGTCGTGCGTCACTCTGTTGATGAGTGAGGCAAGGCGTGCGCCGCGTTCGATCGACGGGTCGAAACGGAACACGAGCTCGGGTACATTGCGCATCTTCAGACGGTGCATGAGTTCGCGGTGCATGAAGTGCGCCGAACTTTCGAGACCCTTGAGTACGCCGGTGCGCTCCTCGTCGTTTCCGAGGTGGGAGACGTAGACAACGGCACGGCGCAAGTCAGGTGAGACTTGCACCTCAGTGATAGAGACGAGCCCACGGCTGACCCGCGGATCTTTGACGTCACGCTGGATGAGTTGGCTGAGCTCTTCTCGAAGGAGTTCGTTGACTCGGGCTGTCCGCATGCTCATGGGGCGCTCCAGGCCGAAAGTCCGGCAAGTTAATTGGTGCGCTCTTCGTGGAAGAACTCGACGACGTCGCCTTCCACGAACTTGTCGAAACCGCCGATCACGATGCCGCATTCGTAGCCAGCCTGGACTTCGCGAACGTCGTCGGCGAATCGCTTGAGACCTTCGCACCGGCCCTTCCCGATTTCGGCGTCCTTGCGAAGGATCCGGACGGTGGAGCCCCGCTTGAGCGTCCCATCGAGCACGAAGCTGCCGGCGATGCCGCCGAGACGGCTGGATTTGAAGATCTGGCGAACTTCGGCATGGCCATCGACAACTTGTGCAAAGGTCGGCTCGTACATACCGGCGAGAGCCTTTTCGATCTCTTCAATCGCCTGGTAGATGATCGTATACGGTCGAATCTCCACACCAGTGGCATCCGCGCGCTTGCGGGCGGATGGGTCAGTTTTGATGTTGAAGGCGATGATGATGCCGTTCGAGGCTTCTGCGAGCATGACGTCGGAGTCGCTCACTGGGCCAGTGGCGGAGTGGATGACCTTAACCTTGACTTCAGACGTGCCGAGGCGCTCGAGAGCGCCCTTTACTGCTTCGGCGCTGCCGCGAACGTCGGCCTTGAGGATGAGAATCAGCTCTTTGAGTTTGCCCGCGCTGATTTCGTTGAACAAGGTGTCCAGGTTCACGTGGGCATGGTCGGTCTGCTCATCTGCCTCGCGGCTCCGACGCCGAGTTTCCACGATGATGCGCGCCTCCCGTTCGTCGCTGACCACGCGGATGCGTTCGCCGGCTTCCGGCACCTGTTCGAGGCCCATGATGACCACGGGCGAGGATGGTCCAGCTTCCTTTATGCGTTCGCCACGGTCGTTGAACATCGCCTTCACTTTGCCGCTCGTTTCGCCGGCCACAAGCGCGTCGCCCTGGCGCACGGTTCCGTTCTGTACGAGGACCGTGGCGACCGGCCCGCGGGAGGGGTCGAGTTCGGCTTCAACTACAACAGCGATGCCAGGGCGGTTGGGATTGGCCTTCAGCTCCGATATCTCGGCAACCAGGTTGATCGACTCCAGCAGTTCATCAAGGCCGGCGCCTGTGAGCGCGGAGACGGGAACGGCCACGACATCGCCGCCGTACTCCTCGGCAACGAGGTTGTATTCGGTGAGCTGTTGACGGATCTTGGACGGGTTGGCGCCTTTGACGTCGATCTTGTTGATCGCGATGACGATCGGGACATCCGCGGCCTGGGCGTGGTTGAGCGCCTCGATGGTCTGCGGCA
>JBDUAL010000357.1:0-3111 GCA_040004685.1 Anaerolineaceae bacterium
AAGGAAAATGCGCGCCTCTGAAGCAGCAGCCAGCAACCATGTCCAGATTGACGCGCGTCCGTGCACGCGGAGCCAGCGAGTCGCTACCCGCACCTCGACTGCGACGGCAGGTCCTTCGCGACAGCTTGTTGCCAACCGTCGAGTTCCTGAACCGTCGTCATGCCGACCAAGTGGACGACAGCTTCATCGCCGACTACCTCGCCCTGGACTGGCTCGAGTGGAACGGCGGCACGCTCCGCCTCACGGTCACCGGGACGAATATCTGCGAGCAGGTTCGAGCCGGCGTTGAGTAGATTCGGCGCCGGACGGTCCGAACGCGGATCTTGGGCTTTAGAAGGCCTGCTGTGCGTACACGGTGAACATGCCATGCCGCAATCGCATGGTGACTTTCTGATTTCCCTGGAGGCGAATACCAAAACCGTCTCCCGCAAGATTCACCCGCGATGGAGCTGGTGTCCATTCGAAGCCCATTCTCCGCACGGGCGCCTCACCTTCCCTCCACTCTGTGGATCGTGACAGCAGGGACCCGCCTGTCGTCTCATAGCCAACTACGTCTTGCAATCCGACCCTCAGCGCGGGCGGCCTGTTGACCAGTAGCCCGGAACGCTCCGCGCCGGCGCCCAGCGTTCCCCCCATCGAAGGATTCGCGTTCAGCCTCATCGCGATCTCTAAAGGCCCGCGTGACAGGCTCCACCGCTGGGTCCCGACAGAGTAGTCCGTTCGGGACACCCACCTCTCAGACGGTGAGCTGGGCGATGCGACAGGCGGGTTTCCGACATCTTGCCCGCGCGACGACGCCACGGCTCCGCTCAGTGCCAGCAGGCAAGCACCTTGACGGAGGTAACGCAATAGCCGCACGAAAAACTCCAGCGAGACGACGCAACGGTACACGCACTCTGCGCGGCCCCTACCCCCGAAAATCGAGGGTGCGTTGGCCCAACATGGCGTCAAAGTTCACGCCGGCTCGCGATCGCACCAACAGTGCGCGCCTCAGTTGCCCGCCTATGGGATGCCGCTTCACAGTCCGTGAGAGCCAGTCCGGCCTGCTCCCTTCGAACCCCTCACCGAGACGGGCGTTCCATGGCCGCACTGCCCTGTCTACCCTTGACCGCCTTGGTGCGTTAAACGTGCTGAGTGCCAACCATGCAGACGCACTGCCAGACCGTCAGGTTCCAGATGAACTACGAGCTTCGATTTCAATCTCTCGCCGATCCGGGCTCCTTCTACCATTTCCCCTGCGACGCCTCTGGACACGTCGATCTGGATGCGCTGAGTGATGGCGCCCGCCAAGACTACCTCTACGCCCGTGCAATGATGGGACGCGAGTACGCGGTGCCCTCTGTGTTCGCCTTGGCCGGTCGTTGACAAGTGTTTGGCGAGCTGCTCCGGGTCGGGACTACAGCCCCGTTGTCCGCCTCAGGCCTCTTCTGTCGTAACCCGGTCAGCGGGTTTGCGGGGAGACCTGTCGCAATTCCTGCCCGTCTGTCCGGAAGAGGGCGCCGGCGACCTCGTGATCTACTTTTATGCTGGTGAGCATTGCACTCGCTGGAGCGCCCATGAACAAGGTCGACGAGATCGCAACAAGCCTTCTGGGCGCGGCATACGACACGCTTGACGAGCGAGCCAAGAAGGTCGCGCAGCACGTGGCACAGCGAACACACATCGCGCGCAACATTGCTCATGACTTCGCCACGCCGCCCTCGGTGGGCCAGCGCGCTGCAGATGCGGTGGCTTCTTTCGGCGGCTCGTGGACATTCGTCGGAATGTTTGCCGCCGTCATGCTCGTCTGGGTGGCCCTCAACGCCTTACTTCTTGTGAACCGCGGGACGACCTTTGACCCCTACCCCTATATCCTGCTCAATCTTTTTCTCTCTATGCTGGCGGCTATCCAAGCGCCGATCATCCTGATGTCCCAGAATCGGCAGTCGGAGAAAGACCGCATATCGGCTGAACACGACTATGAGGTCAATCTCAAGGCTGAACTGGAGATCATGCTGCTACACGAGAAGCTCGATTTATTGCGCGAGAAGCAGTGGGACGAGTTGCTGCAGATCCAGAAGGAGCAAATGCAGCTACTCGCGGCCGCGGCACAGAAGAATCACCCGCTGCCCTGAACTACGGGCAGCGGTTCTTGCACTTCGACGCACCCGGTACTTGGTCGCACGGCATGCGCGCCGCTCTACTCGCCAGAGAGAGCCATCTCGTTAGACTCGTCCGGGGATAGGGACCCACTCTGGCCTATCCACAGCCTGTTCGAAATTGGCGGACCAAGGCTCACGATTGCATTTCGCCTGAAACCCCGCTATTGCTTGCGCCCCTCAACGTTGCTCGGATAGTGATAGCGCTTTGAGCGCTGATACGCTTGGAAGGCGTCCCGTATGGCGAGAAAGAAGTACCGCATCCACGGCTCCTAAGTCGATCCATTCTGCGCATGCCGCCGCGCTTATGCATCCCGCATCTAAGGGACCCGAGCTCCCGCATCTAAGGGTCGATACCGAAGGTTCCTTGCGGTGGTGTTCTCCTGTAAAGAGACAGGGAAGACATTTGAGAGCTTTCTAGCCTCGTAGCCGGATCGACTCGATTGATCGTCGTGTCTGGCGTTGATAATGCAGATGGCCTCGAATCAGGGCTGCCTAAGTTCGCAAGCTGACGGCCTTCGGCCCTGTGGAGGTTCAATGATGAGACGAAGGCGACTAGTGTTTGGCAGCGCGGTTCTCGCCAGCCCGATCTTCAACGTCTTTGGCCAGTCCACCGCAGCAACTTTCCGCATCGGAATGCTCTCTGGCGGTGACTTGCGTGGCACCCCTAACTGGGATGCGTTCTACGCTGGCATGCGGAACCTCGGTTACGTTGAGGGTAGCAACGTCACCTATGACCGACTGGCTGCCGACGGCGAACCCTTGAAACTGACCCAGATGGCGCGTGACTTGGTAGCGCACCGGCCTCATGTGATCGTGACCACCGGCGCGAGCGAGGCGCTTGCGGCGCATTCAGCGACTTCCGTCATTCCCATCGTCATGATGTTTGGCGGCGAGTCGGTGGGTGCTGGCCTCGCTCGAACACTCGCGAGACCCGGCGGAAACGTCACCGGACTCACACGTTTCATTCCGG
>JBDUAL010000358.1:0-3076 GCA_040004685.1 Anaerolineaceae bacterium
TCCAATCGGCCGCGATGATGGCCACTCAGGCTACCTGCCTCAGCTCTGGCTGGAACGATCTGCCGACCACGCGTATGGCGGGCGGCGTCAAGTTCGGCGGATTGCCGCTGAAGTTCGTGAACCCCGCGAGGGATGGCTTTGTCTCGGTGACCTTCCTCTTCGGAAGCGCGATTGGCCCGTTCACGCAGCGCCTGATGGAGGTGATGTCCGACGAGGGCTTCGTGGACGAAGCAACTCGCAACAAGGATTGGATTGGTTACACGGGGCTCTTGATGTCCGGCCAAGAGCCGCTCTCCGAGTTGCAGCGCTGCATCGATGCGATCGCCCGCTTCACGAGCAGTCACACCAAAGCCGAGCTGTTCAAAATGGGCATCGAAAAGGGCCTGCTCATCGTGCCCGTCTCGACGCTCGCCGAGGTAGCGAACTCCGAACAACTCGCGTCCCGCCACTTCTTTCAAGACTTGAACCATCCCGAACGCGGTGCGAGCGTGCGTTACCCCGGCCCGTTCGCGAAGTTCGCTGGCCATCCCATTGCCTATCGTCGGCGTCCGCCGTTGCTCGGCGAACACAACGCGGAGGTGGCCGCAGAGGTTCGGCCCGCGCCTCAACCAGTACTGGCAGCACCTTCAGCGCGCGAACTACCGTTGGCCGGGCTGAAGGTGCTTGACCTGATGTGGGTGATTGCGGGGCCCTGGAGCACCCGCTACCTGGCGGACTACGGTGCGACGGTGGTTAAGGTCGAGAGTCCTTCGCGCGTGGATACGTTGCGCACTATCGGGCCGTTCAGGGACCACGTTCCCAGCCCGGAGCGTTCGGGTGCATTCGCCACGGTGAACGCGGGCAAGCGGGGCATCAGCGTCAACCTCGCCAGTGAGGAGGGCCGCTCAATCGTGAAGAGGCTTGCTGCGTGGGCGGACGTGGTTACCGAAAGCTTCGCGCCGGGGGCGTTAGCGCGAATGGGACTCGGCTACGACGAGTTGAAAAAGCACAACCCAAGCGTCATCCTCATTAGCTCTTGCCTCAACGGGCAGACCGGGCCTTACTCCTCCCTCGCAGGCTTTGGCACTATGGGGCTGCACCTGGCCGGCTTCGGGGAACTGGCCGGCTGGCAAGACCGGCCACCGGCTGGCCCGGCCGGCGCCTATACGGACTACGTAGCGCCGAAGTTCACAGCCGCAGCCATCCTCGCGGCGCTCGATCACCGCCGTCGAACTGGCCAGGGCCAGTACATCGACTTCTCCCAGGGCGAAGCGTCGGCTCACTTCCTCGCGCCCGCACTGCTCGATTACTTCGTCAACGGGCACGTGCAGTCGCGGAACGGCAACGCCTCATTGGACCATGCACCTCATGGGGTCTATCCCGTTGCCGGGACCGACCGCTGGGTCGCGATCGCTGTCACGAACGATGAGCAATGGCGAGCACTCTGCTCTGTCCTTGGGCAGCTCGGCCCGGACGTTGGTTCAGGCTTGGAGGAAGCGGAAGGCAGGCTGGGGCGGCGAGAGGTGCTGGACGCCTGGGTCGCGAGTTGGACCGCCGGACGAGAGGCGGCCGAGGTCGAGGAACTCCTTCAGGCTGCGGGCGTACCGTGCCATCGCATCAGCGATAGCGCAGACCTGATGGCTGACCCGCAGCTAATCGCGCGGCAACATTTCATCGAAGTGACGCACCCCGAGCTTGGCCCTGTTTTCATCGAGAACTCGAGAATGGTCTTCTCCCAAACGCCCCCGCAGGTAACCCGGCCAGGACCGACGTTCGGACAAGACAACGACTACGTGCTGCGCGAACTGCTCGGCCTCGACGAAGAGGAGATCACGGCGTTGCTGATCGCCGGAGCCCTGGACTAGCAGCGAACCTCGCCAACTCGGCTACGTCCCCTTTGGGCGTGGCGCAGCCGAACACGCGGGCGAACTGTGCAACGAACGAGTCGCAGACCTCTGCGAACTCGACCGGGGTGCTGCCCTCGTCGGCGAGGCTCGTCATCTGCACGTCCGCCATGCCGCAAGCGTTGATCAGGTCGAACTGCGCCATTGCTGGATCGATGTTGAGGGCGGCGCCGTGCATCGTCACCCCTCGCCGCACGTTCAGCCCGACGGACGCAATCTTGCGTTCGCCGACCCAGACGCCACGTCCGTGGCTGTTCCGCTCGCCTCGCGCCCCCCAATCTGCAAGCGTGCCAATTAGCGCATCTTCCAGGCCGGCCAGGTAGTCGACCACCCCGATGCCCCAGCCGCGCAGGTCCACGATGCCGTAGACCACCAACTGGCCCGGCGCGTGGTAGGTGATGTCGCCCCCGCGTTCTGTCTGGACGATCTTGATGCCCGCGGCTCGGACGACTGATTGGGCGACGCGCAGGTCGGGTGTAGGGTGCGCACGGCCCAGGGTGATGACTGGCGGATGCTGCGTGAGCAGCAGGACGTCTCCGCCATCCGGTTCGCGGCGGGCGGCTTGCAACTCGCGTTGCAGTCCGAGGACAACGCTGTAGTCGCTCGTGCCAAGGTCGTAAACGCGCACTCCGCGACTACTCCGCGTCGAATCATCCTCTGCGCGCGTGCCGCCGCCCAGTGAGACCATGGGGACAGTCTAGTCGGCCAGGAGTGCGTACGGTGCCTCGATTAATTCGCGAATGCGGCTCAGGAGGGCTGCTGCCACCCCGTCCGGAACGCTTTCCGGGGCGTAGGCAAGTGAGAGAGTGGTAGTCCGCCTGTGTACGGGCACGTTTTGCTCGAGCACCACGACCATGCGCCCAGCGCCGATTGTCAGTGCGAAGAAGCCGGTGGCGAGTCGCGGATCCGCCTGCGACGGCTGTGGCGAGGAACGACGTAATCACGAAATCGGCCCCGGCGTCTCCGCGAGCGGCGTCTGCCAATTCGGCGACGAACCGGCGGAACGAATTGCCAACGGCAGCGGGCGCCAACGACAGCCGCTCCGAGCCGCCATCGATTCGGCGCAGGCCGATCGTCGCATCGGTGTCCAACGCTTCGCGAAGCGCGCGGGCGGCGGCCCAGGTCACCACGTCCTCGAGCATCGGAACGGGGCCGCCGGCTCGCCATTCGTAAGCCAACTGCTCGCACAGCTT
>JBDUAL010000359.1:0-3070 GCA_040004685.1 Anaerolineaceae bacterium
TGCCGGTCCTCCTCCCTTCGCAGCCTCTCGGGACCGCATTAAAGGTTGCTCAAATGCTACCGTGCCAACGACCCGAAGGCAAGGCGATCTACCTACAGAAGCGCCGGTGCAAACTTATCTTCGGGGCTTGTCAGTCCTCTCGGGCGGCGGCCATCCTTGAGCCTTCACGAGTTCGCCGTAGACGCTTCCACTTAGCGGTCGAGAAGCGACCGGGAGACCCCGCCGAGCCCGGTGCGCTGCTACATCTGCGGGCTTTCTTCACACTGTTAGACCCGCTCCCCTCCTGATCTGGTTATGACCGCCGATCTACACAAGAGAGGTGTTGTTGTGGCTAAGGGCGAACTGATCGACTACTACGGCATTTTGAACTTGCCGCCCCGCGCTGACCTGATGGGCGTAGAAAACGCCTACGCCCGCATCTCCGACGACCTTGCCCACCAGATCGCCTTCGATGACACCTCAGAGCACGCTCTTGTCCGTGTCAACGAAGCGTACGCGGTGCTTTCGAAGCCCGAACTCCGGCGCGAATACGACCGCGTCTTCTTCAGCCGCGAAATCGCCGCCGCGCAAAAGATGAGCGAGGCTGCACTGCGTCGAAAAATGGTGAAGGAGCGGATCCTCCTGGGGACACTCGCCATGATCGTGGCCGCCCAGGGCGCCGCGCTCGCCTATGTCAGCTGGGATCGGGTGAGCACGCTCTTCTAACCCGCAGCGGCCTCGCCTATTGTCATCGACGAGAGCTTCGCAGCCTGCTCTTCGGCATATGGTTGGATAGCGTCCACCATGTTCACGTGGCTATCGAGCCGTTTCTGTAGCCCGCTCATCAACCCAATCACCCGAAAAATCAGCAGGATGTCGCCCGGGATCTCGGTCACCGGATTGGCGTTGAGCACCTTCGCCAACCGTTCGTTTACCTCTGGCATCACGTCCGCGTCCACATACGGTTTCGATTCCGGACCGGAGGATTCGAAGAACGACTTACCCAGTGCCACCAATGATTGCGGGTCATCGCTCTTGGTCTTGAAACCGAGTGCTCGGAAAGCGAGCACCATCTGCTCTTCGTCCTGGGAGATGAGCGCTGTGATCAGCCGCGCGTAGTTCAGCCGAAACCCGTCCGGTAGCTCTTTGGAGAGGCCGAAGTCGAGGAACACCACCACCGGCCCGGGCAGCACGAACAGGTTTCCCGGATGCGGATCCGCGTGGAAGTAGCCGTGCACAAGGATCTGCTCGCAGTAGGCCTCGGTCATGATCATTGCAACCTGGTTCGCATCGATTCCCGCCGCCTGCATCCGCGGAATGTCCGAAATCTTGATGCCATCGATGTATTCCATCGTCAGCACACGCCGCGCCGAATGCTCCCAAACAATTTCGGGAATGCGAACGTCTTTGCGGTGAGCTAGGTCCCGCGCCACCCGCTCTGCGCTGTGACCTTCCAGTACAAAATCCAACTCCCGCGGCACGTCCTTGTTCATTTCGTTCATTAATATACGGAAGTCGAAGTTCCTCTCGAATCGCGCCAGGATGCGGACGAGAATGCCGACGTTCCGCAGGTCGGTCTCCAGCACCCGGTCAATTCCCAGGTACTGAACTTTGACGGCAACGTCTCTGCCGCTCTTCGTCCGCGCCCGGTGCACCTGTGCGAGCGAGGCCGACGCGATCGGTGCACGAGCGAAGGCGTCGAAGATTTCGTCCGGCTTCTTGCCCAGCTCTCGTTGGATCTGCTGTTCAACCTCCGCGAACGGACGCGTGGGAACCTTGTCCTGAAGCCGGCTCAGGATTGAGACGTATTCTGCCGGGGCGACATCCGCGCGACTGCTGATGAATTGGCAGGTCTTGATCATCAGCCCCTCCATGCGGATAGCGAGACGGTAGATGCGCCGAGCGCTCCGTTCGTGCGCCCGGTGATAAAGTCTGTCCCGTTCGGCAGGCGCCAAGCGCTTCTTGCGCTGGATACGTTTGTAGGTGAGGTAGACCACCAGGAAGTTCCAGCCAACGAGCAGGAATCGCTGGGTGCGCCGATGAATTGGAAGCGGCTTCGCGCCGGTCAGTGTTGCGGTCATAGAATCGAGCGTAGCCGGTCACCAGGTTAATAGAGAAGAAGCCCCCCGCCGGGAGGCCCCCGTCGGCTTGCTCAGCGGTGTGGGCGCTTACAGCTTCAGGCTGATCGCATCGACTTTCCACGCCCCGGCCACGTCTATCCATTTGGTAGCGATGGTCCGGGAACCTTCTGCGCCCTTGAAGATCAGGTCCACGAGCGAACTCGCGCCCTCGGTGCCGGTCACTTCGACGATGAGCTCCGCGTTTGCCGGCTGGGGGCCAGCTGCGGCCATCTGCGCTTGAAGGGCCATTGCCTGGCCCATCCCGTTGGGCGTAAAGGCCATCATGAGGCCAGCGATATTCTGCGCCGCCAGGTCCTTCGCGAACTGATCCGCGACCTGCTGCAACTCCGCCATATACCTACTCCTTAGAACCCTCGGCGCTGGAAATAATGACAACCGGGGGCCCGGTAATCGTAGGCGGCGGAACCCCCCTGTCAAGACCGTTCTGACCGCCGCGTAAACCGATCCTTCGCGCCGAAAATCGACCGCCGAGGCCCCGCTCTGGTTGCCTGTTCGGGCCGCCCAGCCGAAACTTCACCCAGATTCCCCGATAGCTCAATGGTAGAGCACGCGGCTGTTAACCGCGGTGTTCGTGGTTCGAGTCCACGTCGGGGAGCCAACCTAACTGCTACGCGACCATACAAGTGACTTTATGCGCTGTCATGATTCGCCCAACAGTTCAGTCCGCGCGAGTTGGATCTGTGCGTGGGCATAGCGCACGGCGTCGGCGACTTCCATCGCGGCGCCCTCGCGCGAGAGGCGTTCGAAGGTCTCGTCGCCGAGGACTTCACGCAGATGGCCGACGGCCACCTGAAGTCCGAGAAGGCTAGGCCCCGGTTCAAAAGTCCCCATGAGCGTAGCCGCCGCGTCGTAGTGGCCCAGCCGGTCGAAGGCGACGGCCAGGCCACCGAGGCCCTGCCCACGCAAGCTTCTGATATTGCCAGCGTCGTGCAATCCGTCGATAGCTGCCG
>JBDUAL010000360.1:0-3065 GCA_040004685.1 Anaerolineaceae bacterium
TGAGCTGGTGAGGGAACGCGTTCAGGCGTTCCGGAGGAACGCCCACGGAGAACAGTAGTTCGCCCGCGCGGTCACGGGCGGCAGTTCGCCCCACCCGCCGATGCGCCTGGATCGCCTCGGACAGCTGCTCGGTCACCGTCAGCGCGGGATGCAGCGCATTCATCGCCGCCTGCGGGACGAGCGCGATGCCTAGGCCGCGCAGGCTTCGCCGCTCCGCCGCGCTGAGCTGGGCGAGATCCCGGCCCTCGAAGAGAACGCGCCCCGAGACAACCCGGCCAGGGCTTCGAACCATCCCCATAATCGCACCGGCCAGCGTGCTCTTACCACTCCCGGACGCACCGGTAACCACGACGAGGTTGCCGCTTTCGACGCTGAAGCTCACACCGGCCAGCGCCCGAACCGCGTCTCGCCGCCCGTAAGCGATGCTGAGGTTGTCCACAACGAGCAGCGGCGGACGGCTGGCCTCCGGCGCCGGGCCGCCATGGCGCAACCGTCGCACGCTCGTCAGTCGCCACGAAGACGCTCGCAGGCGGGGATCGCTCCGCTCCTCCACCCCGAAGCCAAGGAACGCAAATGCCACCACCGTAAGACCGATACACGCTCCCGGAGGGATCACCCACCACAGCCACGCACTCGAAAAGAAGGCCCCGCGCGCGTTCGCGAAGAACAGGATCGTGCCCCAGCTGCGCGACGTGGGGTTGCCAAGTCCGAGGAAACTGAGCGAAGACTCGAAGGCTATGGCGCCAGCGACGGCGCGCACGAATTGCGCGACCACGATGGCGACCGTGGCCGGGAACACATGCCGAAAAAGGAGATGGCTGGCTGGCGCGCCCATAGAGCGTGCCGCATCAACGGGCCCGAGCCGCGAGACGGTGAGCACTCGGGCGCGAATTTCCCGGGCTGCGCGCGGCGCAAGGATCAGCCCTATCGTCACCGCCTGAACGGCGCGACCGGGCTGAAGAAAGGCGCTGAGTACCAGTAACAGCGGCAGAACCGGCAGCGCGAGCATGACATCCGCCACCCGGATGAAGAGCACATCGACCCATCCCCGTAGGAAACCGGCGACCAGCCCCGCCGCGGTGGCCACCACGGTCGCGATGGCCGCGGCGCCGATGCCAACGGCGAGGGACACCCGCGTCCCGTAGATCAGTTGGCTCAGGAGGTCCTGGCCGATGTCGTCTGTGCCGAGCAGATGGGCGGTCGAGGGGCTCTCGAACGGCGCCCCAACCTGGCGGGCCGGGTCGAACGGTGCGAGCAACGGAGCAAAGATGGCGCTCAGAACAAAGCCCGCAAGCAAGGTACCGCCGATGGTCGTGAGGATGGCCGCTGCACGCGAGGCTGGCCACGGATAGAGGGCGCGCGCAGCGACGGCGCTCATTCGACTTCGAGGCGGACGCGTGGGTCGAGTCGCGGGTAGCTGAGTTCGGCCAGCCAATTGGCGAGGATGACGCTCGCCGCGAAGAGCAGGAACGCGCCCTGCAACAGCGGATAGTCACGCGCTCGCACCGCATCGAAGACGAGACGACCCAGGCCCGGGTAGGCGAACACTGTTTCGACGACCACGGCGCCGCCCGCGAGCCCCCCAACGGTGACGGCGAAACTTGTGAGGACGGGCAACATCGCTGCGCGCAGCGCGTGACGGAACAGCACATCCCGGGTGGAAAGGCCTTTCGCCTGCGCCATCTGCACGTAGTCCTCGCCCAGGGTCGAGGTGACCGCTGCACGCGCCACGAGGAAGGTGTGGCCGACCGTCGCGAGCACGATGACCGTCATAGGCATAATCAGCCGCTTCCCACCCTCCGTGAACACGGCGAAGCCGTCCGCGCCCCCCGGCGGTAGCGCTCCGAACGACGGAAGCCAGCCGAGCTCAAGCGCGAACGTGGCGATGAACAGCATGCCGACCCAGAAGGCCGGCATCGCATCCAAGAGCAGGATTCCGGCGAGGAGGGACGCCTCGCCCGGACGGCCGCGGTTCCAGGCGGCGATCGCGCCAAGGATGGTCCCGGCGACGAAGCTCAAAATGGCGGCTGGCAGGACCAGGATGGCGGTCCGGCCCGCCCGTTCGGCGAGCAGTCCGGCGACCGGTCGGCCATAACTAGTCGACCGCCCTAAGTCTCCGGTGAGGAGGCCCCGTACATATTCGCCATACTGCACAGCGAGCGGTGCGTTCAGGCCGAACTCGTCGCGAGCCGCCGCACGCTGTTGGGGCGCCAGTGTGTGGACCTCGTCGCCGAGCATGTAGTCCAACGGGTCACCCGGGGCAAGGCGGGGAAGCGCAAAATTGAGGGTCGCCACCACCCAGAGCGTTAGACCCAGCGGAAGGGTCTTGCGCGCGAGCGTTCCGCCGCTCACTTGCGCAGGTCCGTGGTCATAACCCCCTGCCTCGCCGCGGGCGGGAGGAACGACCACTTCTGCACAATGCCGAAACCCGGGCTCTCTACCCAGCCGTTGAAGGGGCCCGGTCGAAACGCCCAGCGCTCATCCGGGTAATACAGCGCGAGGCTCGTCGGGCGTGCGTTGAAGAGCGTTTGCATTCTGAAGAGTACCGCGCGCCGCGATTCCTTCGTCGGGGCCGCAGCGTACCCCCGGACCAGCGCGTCCATCTCCGGGTAGGCCAAACCGCTCTTCCACAGGTAGCCGGAACGTTGTGACTCGACGAACTGGTCAGGGTCCGCCGCGCCGTGGGGGCCGATCTCGGTGATGTAAAGGTCGAAGTTCCGAGAAGCGAACAGACTCGTGATGACCGTCGGGTCCAGGCTCCTCACCGTGATCCCCACGCCAACGGCCCGAAGTTGGCGGGCGACCAGTTCGGCCGCACGAATCTGGGCGGGCTCCGTCGCGGCCACGTTGAGCGTCAACTCCAGCTTCCGGCCGTCCGCGAATTCGCGGATGCCATCCCCATCGCGGTCCCGCAGGCCGGCCTCGTCCAGCAACATCCGCGCGCGCGCAATGTCGAACGCGGCGACGTTCACAGGATTGGTCCAGGGGGAGTCGGGATGTGGATATCCGTGGGTGGCTGGCCGCCCCTGGCCGAGCAGGATCGTATCGACCAGCGCCTGCCGGTC
>JBDUAL010000023.1:0-10287 GCA_040004685.1 Anaerolineaceae bacterium
TCCAGATAACGTACCGCCCGGCGATTGGCGGGATGGACGCGACGGACTCACCGATCGACGAGACTGAGTGGACGGCGCGGATGATTCGCGCGCTTGGCAGCCTTCGTCCACGAGAGATCGGTGCGGGCGCCACGCTCGTTGGCCCCCACCGCGATGACGTTTCAGTAGAGATCAACGGGATGCCATCGGACTCCTTTGCCTCCCGCGCGCAGCAGCGGACGGCGGCGCTCTCCATGCGCCTCGCCGAGGCGAGCTTCCTCCGGCGAGCCCTTGGCGATGACCCCGTGGTCTTGTTGGATGACGTGCTGAGTGAGCTTGACGCACGCCGCCGCCGCGGGGTGCTGGACTTCATTGATTCGTTCCAGCAGACGATCGTCACGACCGCCGAGCCCGACCGGGTTCGCGAAGTGATGACGCGCGCCGCCGGCCGGTTCGCGGTCTCGGCGGGGACGATCCAGCGCTTCGAGGAGTAGGTTCATCGGCAAGCGGCGGAACGTCGTCCTCACGATGGCGCTGGTGGTTGGGGCGATTGCGTTCGTCAATGGGCTGACCGCTCTCGCACTCCTGTTCAACGTTTCGGACTCGCCCCGCCGCAAACTGTTTGAAATAAACACCTACCTTGGTACGGCCGTGGTCACGCTCAGCCTAGGCGGGATGCTCGTGTACCAGGCGGCGTCGTCGCTCGGCAACGTTGGTTCGTCGGCGATGCGGTTTCCCAAGTCGTGGGTCCTGTTCGTGGTCCCGCTGGCTGCGGCCTTCCCAGTGCTGCTCTTCATTGGCCAGCAACAGGTGAACAACCCTGGGCGACTACCATGGCTCTTCCCGTTCATCAACCTCGCCATCGTCAGCGTCCCATCGACGCTGGCGGCCCTGGGCGTCGCCTACGCGTACACCCGGAACAACCCGTTCGCGTGGCCAGTAAGCGTCCGCGAACTGACCAGCGGCTTTATCTACGGCGCCGTGGGGGCGACTGTTGTTGCGTCGGTCATCAACACGGCGTACCTGATCCTTGGCGCGGCGTGGCTGATTCACGCAAGAGGCAGCGGCGATGCTTTCGAACTGACCAACAATCTCCCCTCGGTGCCAACGGGATGGGGGATCGCGTTTGACTTGAGTGTGCTCTCGATTGTGGCACCGCTGAACGAAGAGTTCTGGAAGGGCATGTTGGTCGGGTTCTTCTTCTTTCGAAGAGGCGGCGCGGCCCGCTGCTTCATGTGGGGCGTGCTCGCCGGGGCCGGGTTCAACCTGCTCGAAACGTTCCAGAACAGCCTCTCAGTGGTTTCACCTGAAGTGGTTTCGGATCGGACGATCGGCAACCAGTGGTGGCTCTTTGCTGCTGCCCGCGCAGGCACGGGCGCGGTGCACGCGCTGGCCACGGGGCTTTCAGCACTCGGCTTCTACGGCCTCTTCCGGAAGCAACCGCGTTACCTGGTCGGCTACCCGCTCGGGGTACTGACGCACGCCACCTGGAACTTCCTCAACTTCACGCTCGCTGGGGACGCCTTCTTCTCGAAAGCCGGCCCGGACACCACGCTGCTGGACATCCTCAGCGTGATCGGTCTGAGCGCAGAGTTTGGCGTTTGCGTGGTGATGCTCTGGGTTCTGCCCCAGCGGCTGCGGGACGGCTTTCCGGCGCCGTTGTACCGGGTGCTCGGGATGCTGCCGGCGGGAGGCGATGCGGACGCTCCCGGACCACCACTCCCCGGCGACCTGCGCCTGCTCCGTACTGGGGCTGACGTTCGTGGCCGCGCTTAGACTCTCACCAACTTCACAGGTTGGCGCGGAACCAGGCCAGCGTCTTCGTCCATGCATCGGCTGCCGCCGTGGCGTTGTAGCTGCCGCCCGTATCGTTGAAGAAGGCGTGATTGGCGCCCGCGAAAACCTGGACATCGAAGGGCCGCCCGCTTTTCGCAAGTTCGGTCCTTACGCGTTCAGCCTGCGAGGTCACGCGGGTATCGAGCGCGCCGTAGATGGCGAGGACCGCTGCTTTCGTGGTTGCAAGCTGATCAATCAGCCGGCAGATGCCGTAGTAAGGCACGACGGCCTTCACTTCCGGGCTCCCGAACGCGGACTCAAACGCATAGCCGCCGCCAAAGCAGAAACCGGTGACGCCGATGCCCCCAGCTTTGACACCTTCGGTTTTCTGGAGGTAGGTGGCGTACGCCTTCATATCAGACACGAGGTCTTCGATCTTGGCGCTGCCGAGGGCACCGGTGTTCGCCGCGGTGTCGGCCTTGGAACCGCCGGCGCGCGAGGCGAGGTCCACGGCGAGGGCGATGAAGCCCTCCCCGGCGTAGCGCCGAGCGATATCCCTGGTGTGTTCGTTCAGCCCGCGGTTCTCATGGATTATGAGGATTCCGGGGTGAGCGCCGACTCTGCCGGGCTTCGCCAGGTAGCCGAGCAGTTCGGAACCGGGGCCAGCGAGGCGGATATCACTGGCTCCCGCGTTCGCGTTTGGAGCGCTCGTCGCCACTGACGTTGCGCCTGGCCCTGCCGTAACGGTTGCGGTTGCCGCCGACCCTGCAGTTGGTTGTGTTGGCTTCGTCGCCTCGGCGATCGCTTCGGGACTGTCATCGCCTCCGCAACCGACGGCGGCGAGGGCCGCAAGCCCAGCCGGGACGCTGCCCATGATCAGGACGGCCCGCCGCAAAAGGTCGCGGCGGCTCATTGTCCGCTCGCGGTATTCGTCCGCGAACTCTTCGATCAGGTAGCGCTGGTACTCGTTCAATTCGGGCTCCTCTGGCCATCGGTGGCTGCTGGCTACTGGGCTGTTGGTCTACGGAGGGCGACCGCGCTTGCAAAGCGCAAAGATGACGGTTCGTCGGTAACAACACCGGAAACTACCCGGGTGAGGGACTACTTGTGGTAGCGAAAGTCGCAGAATTCTGCGCCTTGCATGCGCGTTTGGGTGCGTTCGAAGGTAACGTCTGGGGCGAGTCCTTCGAACATTGCAAAGTCACGTCCGCAGGAGAGCAGGAAGCCGAGGTCGCGCGCGCCCATCTCTTCGTACATCTCCATGAACTGGCAGCGTGTGACGTTGAACCCGAAGTGCGTGTCATCTCGCTGTACGACGTCAACGGTGAGCGACCCTTCCGAAAGCGGGCCCGGACCATCGACCATCTGCACGGCGAGTTGAGCGATAGACTCGATCGTTGCGTGCTGGCGCGTCTTCTCGCCCTGGGCGCGCGCAAGCTTCTGAATGGCGTCGCCGACAACGTGGTTCACCTTTTCTTCGCCGAACTCCGCCTGCATGGCGCGGATGACGGGGATCAGCACGGCAGCTTCGAGGCGGCGGCGTTCGAGCAGTGGCAAGTCAGGCATAGGGCCTCCGGTCTCGAGCGTTGGGTTTCAGTTCCATGGCTTCAGTTCAGCGAGGGCCGAGCGAAGCTCTTCGAGGACAGAGGGATCGTGCTCTGTTTCGGCGCGCGATTCAAGGGCCGTGCGAGCAACTGCCTCCAGGCTGTGCCGATTGGCGAGTTGGGCGATGGCCCAAGCGGCGTGACCGCGTACCAGCGGGGAAGCATCAGTGAGTGCGCGCCGCAGTGCGTCGAGGTCCGCAGCAGCGCCGACGTTCCCGAGGGCGACGCTTGCGTTCCTCACCAGCCCGTCGCGCTTGGCGCGCATGATCGGGCGGCCCTGGAAGCAGGCCCTGAAGGCGTCCTCCGAGAGTTCGAGGAGGGCTGCCAACGCCGGCCGTGCCGCTTCGATATCAGCGGGCACAAAGTCCGGGTAGCTTTCGTGATTTCTGGCCCCGACCGGACAGGAATCGAGGCAGGCATCGCAGCCGAAGACCCAATCGCCGAACTTGGCCCGAAGTTCACGGGGAATGGCGCCGCGGTTCTCGATCGTGTGGTAGCTGATGCAGAGGCGCGCGTCGAGGACCGTCCCGTCGCTACCAAGGGCACCGGTGGGGCAGGCTACCACGCAACGCTTGCAGCTCCCGCAGGTCTTCTGAAGGGGCACGTCGGCTTCAAGCTCCAAGGTCGTTGCGATAGCGCCGAGCAGCACCCAGGGCCCAAATCCGGGGACGAGGAGCATGGTCGATTTGCCCAGCCAGCCCATGCCGGCGGCGGCCGCGAATGGGCGCTCGAGCAAAGGGCCGTAGTCGACCGTGGCGCGCGCTTCGGCGCCAAATTCCTTGCGGATGGCCCGGGCGATGCGCCGCAGTTTCGACTCGAAGACGCGGTGGTAGTCACGGCCACGTGCGTAGCGCGCGATCCGGCCCCGGGTCGGCGCGGCATCGCCATCGTCCGCCGCCCGGGGCTCGTCCGGCTCGTCGGCGTGGTAGGGCAGGGCGAGCAGAATCACACTGCGGGTGCCGCTGAGAAAGCGCTGCGGATCGGTGGCACGGTTCAACCACTCCCCGGTCATCCAGGCCATTCCCGCGAGTCGGCCCTCGTTCAGGGCCTCCTGGGCCGCGACCCGCGCACCGGTCAGGACATGAGCAGGGGCCACGCGCACCATCGGGAAGCCTTCCGCGGCGCAGAGCGCGAGAACCCGAGCATGGACGGAATCCGTTACCGGAGATGTCCCCATCGGCTCAGGTTAGCCTATTGAGTCGGAATGCTTGCAGACTCGCTGTTCGGAACAGGTTTGACGATAACCCAAAGGCATTGTTAAAGTTGGCGCGAACATGCGTTCGAAAGGCGCCTCGCAGTATGAAAGAGCTTTCCGGCAAGCAGGGTCAGATCCTCGATTTCCTTCGCAGCTTCATCGAAGAGAAAGACTACCCGCCAAGCATCCGCGATATCCAGGACGGGTGCGCGATCAGCAGCACTTCCGTGGTTGATTACAACCTTCGGAAGCTGGAAGAGAAGAGCTACATTCGCAGGGATCGTGAAGTGTCGCGGGGAATCGAAATCCTTGGGAGCAGAGGGCGCCGAACACGGATCGTCGAGATCCCAGTCCTGGGCTCCATTGCCGCGGGCCAGCCGATCCCGGTGCCAACGAGCGAACGGTGGGGCAACGACAGCGAGGACACGGTCGCTGTCACCGAGGATATGGTGCGTGGCCGCCAGAACGTTTTCGCACTGCGCGTCAAAGGGACTTCGATGATCGATGACCTGATCGACGACGGCGATATCGTGTTTCTCGAGCCAGCGCGATCGGCCCACGACGGAGAGAAGGTCGCGGTCTGGCTGAAGGATCGGGGTGAGGTGACGCTCAAGCGCATTTACCGTGAAGGGGAACGTGTGCGGCTCCAGCCGGCAAACAGTACGATGCAGCCCATCTATACGACCGCCGACAACGTAGAGATACAGGGGCGGTTCATCTCATCCCTCCGCCCAAGCGACTGACGAACCTGACAACCGGAGACCTTTGACGGGGCTTGCACAGCCCCCGTTTCCATCCATGACTGAGCCCATCATCAGCGTGCGAGACCTCACGATTCGCTACCGGACGAAGGAATCGACGGTGTATGCGGTAGAGGCTGCCTCGTTCGACCTGTTCCCCGGGCAGGTACTGACGTTGGTGGGCGAATCTGGCTCCGGCAAGACGACCGCTGGGATGTCGATCCTCCGTCTTCTCCCGCAAGAGGCGGAGGTGCTTAGCGGCGAGGTGCTGTTCGAGGGCCGCGACCTGCTGGCGCTGGAAGACCGTCAGCTTCGCCCCCTTCGCGGCCAGCGAATTGCGATGATCTTCCAGGACCCTGTCGCCGGCCTCAACCCGGTCTTGAGCGTCGGTTCCCAGGTGGCGGAGATGCTCACCAGTCACCTTGAAATCAGCAAGAAAGATGCGAAGAAGCGGGTCCACGAGATCCTTCGTGAGGTTGGCCTTTCGGACCCGGACCGGGTGGCCAAGTCCTATCCGTTTCAGCTCTCTGGTGGAATGTGCCAGCGGGTGATGATCGGGATCGCGACCGCGCTGAACCCCGACGTGATCATCGCCGACGAGCCGACGAGCGCACTCGACGTGACGATCCAGGCGCAGATACTTCACCAGCTAGATGAACTCCGGAGAACGCGCGGCACCGCGATCCTGCTGATCACTCACGACTTTGGCGTGGTGGCGCAGATGGCGGACGAAGTGGCGGTGATGTACGCCGGGCGGATTGTGGAGATGGGCGCCGTGATGGAGATGCTGAAGGCGCCGCTGCACCCCTACACGCACGGACTGCTGGCGACGCTGCCGCGTGTTGATGGGGCGAACGAGCATTTGCGCCAGATTCCGGGTCACCCGCCCGAACTGTTGGAACCGGCGGAACGTTGCCCGTTTCTTCCGCGCTGCCCGAAGGTGATGAACGTCTGCCGAACGAGCGGGCCGCCACCGCTCGAAGTCTCCGAGGAGGGCCGCCACCCTGTTGCCTGCTACAACCCGATCTGGCGGGGCTAACGCGTTGCGACTGGCCGCGGCGGCGCTTCGTCAATGAGCCCGGTCAGCCGCATGAGCATCAGTTCGAAGGCGACATCTTCCCGCTGTTCGCCGGATTTGAAGGCTCGCTCCGACTCAACAATTGCAGCGTAGGCGCGCCGGAGGCCGGCATGGCCGAGTTTTCTGGCCCGCCGGACCGCTTCATCCCGCAGCCGCGGATATGCTCCTGCGTTGCCGAGTGCTTTCGCTATCGCGTCGTCGGGCGCCCGGTCATCCAGCAGGTCGAGGATTGTCGCTGCCTGCCGATAGCCAGTGAGCACAGAGGCGAGGAGGGCCTGGTATTCGGCACCGTCGCGCAACAGCCACGTCAGGCGCTCCATAGCGACGGCGAGGTTGCCATCGCGCACGGCATCGACGAATGCGAAGGTGTTTGTCTCGCGTTCTCCGGCGCAGATACGGTTAACTTCGGCGACTCCAACGGGCGCGCCGTTGGCCCAGAGCGCCAGCTTGTCGAGCTCGTTGGCGATCGCCAGGGTATCGGATTGGAGTAGGTTAGCGAGCAGCTGCGCGGGATCCGATTCCGCGGTTGCTTCCTCGCCCTGGTGGAGTTCGCCGGCCCTTGCCAGCCCCATGCGGAAGGCAATCCCCCTGGCGCGCGCCTCGTTGCGAATGTAGGTCACCAGGTCGCCACGTTCGAGCTTCTTGAAAGCCACGTCCTCGACGCTCGGGAGTGCCTTCAAGGCTTTTACCATTGGGTTGTTGACGAAGGCCCGGCCATCATCGGAGACGCCAGTGAAGACGAGGATGGTGGTCGCGGGAAGGCCGCTCTTGAGCGCCGCGAGCAACGGTTCGAACGCCCCGAGGGTGCGGGTTTGACGCTGGGCTCCGCCTTCTGAGGGGGGCCCGCCGCGCGGTTCGAACCGTTCGAAAAAGTGCTCGACCACGACCAAGCGTTTGGGCGCCAGGAACGGGATCGACATCGCTGGTCCGAGGATCTCCTCAGCCTTGACGCTTCGCCCTTCGAGCTCGGTGAGGTTGGTGACCAGCATTCCGCTGCCGCCGTCGGCGATGTCTCGTAACTCGCGGATTCGCTTGCGAATCGCGAGTTCATCGGCGCCGTAGAGAAGGACGATCACAGCGCTACGGTACAGGACGGGGAAGAGTTAGGGGGATGGCGACGGGGTTAGTCGCTGAGGAAACAGGCCTGGATGGCGGCGGCGGTTTCGGGAGACCCGGTGAGTTCGCCAAGAGCCTCGGCCGGGGACTGGCCGCGAATGAACTGGAAGAAGCCGGAAGTGTCTGTCTTGAGGTGGATGTCAGTGTTGGCTGCCCGTTGGCGCTGAGGGTGAATGTGGCCGTCGTGGATATCGAGCGTCCAGGACTTGCACTGCTCTCCGTCGGCGATCTCGATGGACATGCTGGCCGTGAGGTCACCGGCGCGTTCGGGGTGAAACGAGAATGCTGGAACCACCCGCATTACGAAATCCGTGGAGACCTCATGTCCCACCTGATCTTGCGTGAACCCGGGAGTTTGATGGCGGCCCCATTCGACGAGAGCAGAGAGGATCGGGCGGACGGTCCAACCCTTCTCAGTCAGCATGTACTCGACGCGAGGAGGGAGCTCTTTGTAGTAGTTCCGAACCACCAGGCCTTCCGACTCGAGCCGTTTGAGACGATCAGAAAGTACGTTCGGGGACATGCCGGCGCAGCTTTCGAGGATATCGTTGTAGCGATGAAGGCCGGCCATCAGGTCTCGGAGAACGAGAAGCGTCCATCGGTCGCCGAGGACATCAAGGGCCTGGGCGATGACGCAGGGGTGGTTGTAGGTCTTTCGCGCTCCGTCCGTCTCTGCGGTCCGGTGGGCCATAAGGGCTGCTCCGTTGGGCTTCGTAAAGATTGCTTGATTCGATAGTCCTAAGACTATTGACTTCATAGTAGCGGTTGGCTATTCTTCGTCGTACACCAGCGCTACCGATTTGATAGCGCTAGCAGTCATACGAAACAAGCGTAGCCGACTCGCGAAGAGCGAGTCAACCAAGGAGGCAAACGCCATGGCAACCGCCACGAACACCCTGCCCAAAGCCGACCACTTTCACCGCTGGCGCCTCGATGAGCCGAATGGCCCCGTGAGCTCAGGCGTCTGCAAGGTTTGCGGCACCACCAAGCAGTTCAAGAATTGGCTCCAGGATGGTGATTTTATCACCAACGAAGAGCACCGTTCCGCAGCCGCCTAGTTCTTTGTTCCCAGCCAGTTCCGGTGGCGACTTATCCCGCTCCGGAAACAGCGAAGGCCGCCCCGCTTCTGCGGGACGGCCTTTCGCGTTGGTTGATGAGTGGCAACCCGGCGCCCTGTGCGGTCGCCTACACTGCCCCGGATGGGTAGTAAACCGCCTGGCTCTCGGGCAACGGACATTCTCCTCGAAGCGCCTCTGGCGAAGCACTCGGATGTTGTCCCGGCTGTAGAAGACCGTTGGTATCTCCTGTTCATTGGCGGAGCGCTGCTGATGGCGGTTGGCGGCGGCTTCGTCCTCGCTGTCCTGCTTTCGCTCGCGGAAGCGGGGAGCCTCGGGCCCGAACACCGCGTCCCGTGGCTGATCCAGGCGCACGGCTGGTTAGCCGCTACCGCAGACTCGGCCCGCGCGGGACATCGCTAATCGGCTACTCCGCAGCACTCACGGGTGTGATGACGGCGAACGCCCACCCTAGGGCAATCGCGGCGGCGAACGGCCCAGCCACGAGGTGGCTGAGCAGCGGTGGAAACGCGTCGGGAGGGGGGGTTGAGACGTCCGTCGCGAGGATCGTTGCGACGCCCTGGTGTTCGGCGCCCAGTAGCCAGTAGCGCACTTCTGGCGTGGTGAGCGCGTTTCGCACCCATTGCGAGCGGGTGCCCCGTACCGTGCTGACGATGAGCCGTCCCTCGAGTAGTCCCCCAACCAACGGTGTGCGGCGAGGAGTCCTGGACTTGCGCCCGGTGGTTTCGAGCACGAGCAGTCCAGCGGGTATCAGACCGGGCGAGCCGAGCCCGGCCCTCACCCACGGCTCCACAACCGCGTTCAGGTTGCGAAAGAACTCTGCTTCGAGCTCGCGCGCGGTGGTTGGCATCTCCGAATCATCCACGAGGAAGCCCTGCCAACGCCATGAGGTCGCGCGCCAACGCCTGACCCAGCCCGGCGCCGGTATCGGCAGACCCGGCCATCTTGGACCGAAAGATGCGCTCGCCGTTGGCGACCAGGCCGTGAAGCTTCAGCGTGGAGCCGAAGTGCTCTGCGTAGGCGCCCGCCGGAAAGCTGCAGCCACCGTCGATGGTGGCGAGGAAGACCCGCTCCGCGGTCACTACTTGGCGAAGGATCGGGTCATCGATGGTTTCGAGCAGGGCACGCAGCTCAATGTCATCCGACCGGCATTCCACCGCGAGTACGCCCTGCGCCGGCGCGGGGAGGATCTCCTCGAAGCCAAAAATGTGCGTCGCGCGGCGCTCGAGACCGAGCCGCTTGAGCCCGGCAAGGGCGAGCACCGCCGCATCGTAGTCGCCCGCATCGACCTTCGCGATACGCGTGTCCACATTCCCGCGAATCGGCACGATTTCCACGTCCGGCCGAATCTCGTGGAGCTGTGCTGTGCGTCGAGCGCTGCTCGTGCCGACCCGTGCTCCGGCCGGAAGGCCTCGAAACGACATTCGATTGCGGCTCACGAGGGCGTCGCGGGGATCCTCGCGCAGCGGTACGGCGGCGATGACGAGGCCCGCCGGACGCTTGGTGGGCAGGTCCTTGTAGCTGTGGACAGCGAGGTCCACGCGGCCCTCCAGAAGTGCATCCTGGAGTGCGCTGGTGAACCAGCCGATCCCCTCGCCGGAGCTGAGCGGAGACGTCTGATCGTTGTCGCCAGCGGTCTGAATCTCGACTATCTCCACTTCGCTGCCGGGGTGCTTCGAGCGGATCAGCTTCGCGACGAGCTCAGTCTGGGCGAGCGCGAGGC
>JBDUAL010000361.1:0-3050 GCA_040004685.1 Anaerolineaceae bacterium
AGGGCCCTCACTTCGGCCATGTCCTCAGGAGGTTGGTGGTCAGTCACAATCAGCAGTCTGCGGGCGAATGTGCACGAAAACAGGTCAAGAGAGGTGACAGCTTGGGGTCAATCTGGGTTCCCGCTTGGGCCTTCCGGAGGGTAGAGTGACGCAATCGGACGCAAGAGTGCCCGAGCGAAACCGCATGACGAATCAGAAGTTCAACGAAGACGACACCCAGTTGGAGCGCAGGCTGAACTTGCAGCGACTGCTGCACGAATCGTCCGGCGGACTGCGCGCGTCGGAACTTGCCTCCCGGCTGGTCTGCTCGCCGCGAACGGTTCAACGGGACATCGATTATTTTCGCGAGCAACTCGAAGAGTCCGGCGCAGTTGAGCCGCTCCAACCAGAACGGGACCGCTACCGGCTGCGGCCGGGTGAGTTCCCGATCCCGATCTTGAAGCTCACAAAGCACGAGGCCCGCGCCCTGCTTTTTTCGTTGCGCCTGCTTTCCCAAAGCAGTACTGAGCAAGACGCCGACGCGTCGTCGCTCTTGGACAAGCTGGCTGCGGTCTTTCCGGGGCCCCTGGCCGAACAGATCCGATTCACGCGCCTGTCCCTTGAAGTGCGGCCGCGGCGCAAGTCTCAGACCAACTGCCTCCGGTTGCTTTCCGACGCCTGGATGAGCGAGAGCCTGGTCTGCACGCGCTACCGCGCGGTGGGCAAGTCGAAGGCCTCGATGTTGTGTTTCGAGCCGTACCTGATGGAGCCGAGCGCAAGCACCGGCGCCACCTACGTGATTGGCTACAACCACACGGCAGGCCACCTCGCAACGTTCAAGCTAGACCGCGTTGAGCGCGTCGAAAAGCACCACAAGATGCTCTGCTCCGAGGGCCTCGAGAAACACCAACTGGTTTCCCGCGAGGCATCGGTCGAACTGATGTCCGCAATGTCGCGGAGCTGGAGCGGGGTTGTCCTCGCCGACACGACGTTCGACGCCGTGGTCGACTTTTCGGGGGACGCCGCAGTCCGCGCACGTGAGTCCCGCTGGCACCCGGACGCCGTGTTCACCGACCTCGCAGAAGGCGGCCTGCGGATGGAGATACGACTGCCGGCACTCTTCGACTTTCTGCCGTGGGTGCTGTCCTGGGGAAACAGCGCGACGGTGATCGCCCCGGCGGAACTGGTGGAGATGGTGAGACTGGCGCGAGACTAACACAGGCCGCCCTTCGGTTGACGTGCGGCAACCTCGGTGGCCACCATGGCGCTACCAGATCCACTGGAGAGAAGACATGCGGACTATCGGTGTGCGGCAGTTGAAGAACGAGGCAACGCAGATTGTGCGCGCGGTGCGCGACGAGCACGCACAGTACGTAATCACTGTCAACGGCAGCCCCGTTGCAACCTTGCGCCCGTATTCTGACCGTGACATCGCCGGGTTGCCCCGCACCCAGGCATCAGCCGAGTTGGCAGCCATCGACCGGCTGGCCAGCGAAGTTGGCGACGCCTGGAAGGACCAATCACCGGCGACGCCACGAGGCCGGGCGTGACCACCGTCCACGCCAGTGTCTTCGTCGCCCTCTTCAACGCTTCCGATCCCGCGCACAACCAGGTGGTCGCCTGGCTTCGCAGCGCAATCGCCGACGCCGAGCCGCTGCGTGCGCCTGTGACCGTCCTTGCTGAGGTTGCCGCATTGGTGAGCAGTGGCACGGGAGACAAGCAGATGGGGCGCGATGTGGCCTCCCAGGTCCGCCATTCGGCGCTCTTCGAACTTCTACCCGTGGCACTGCCCCTCGCCGAACGCGCCGCAACGATCGCCGCCGAGCATCGCTTTTCAGGCAGCGACTCGCTCTACTTCGCCGTCGCGGAGACGCTTGCCGACCGCCTGGTGACTCTGCACCCGGACCACCTCGCACGCGGCAACGCCCTGGTGGAGACCGCCGGCCCGCGCACCCGTTAGCTCAGCGAAAGAGGTCGCGTTCGCTTTCGCGAATGACCGAGCGCATGCTCGCGGTTTCGTCGGGCTCCCAGCTCGCCCCGCGAATGACACCGACCGGCACGCGGCTGAGGTTGCCTTTCACCAACTCGGCCGCGCCAGCCAGTTCATCCGCCGTGCACACTGCCTGGACGCGGAATTCGTGGCCGTGCGGGTCGAACTGCCCAATGTAACTGAGCACGGGCTGCATCCCAGCGATACCGATCGCGATGTCTGTCTGCGCCTCGCGCCACGGGCGGCCGAAAGTGTCAGAGATGATCACCACCGCATCGATGCCGTGTGCCGCGAACGTCCTGCGGATTCCTGCGGCGCTGGCGTCCGGATCCACGGGCAGGAGAACGGCCAGGCCGTGGCCACCAGAGCTCGACTGATCTACGCCGCTATTCGCGCAGACGAAACCGTGGTGCGTCTCAGTAATGAGCACGGGACCGACTTGTCGGACAACGCGCCGAGCCTGGCGCAGCACCAGTTCGATGACTGCGGGCTCCTTCTCCCACTTCTCCGCGTACTGTTGAACAAAGGGTGAGACCTCGACGGTATCGAGGCGCACCACCTGGCCCTCGGCCTTCGAGACGATCTTCGAGGTCACTACTACCACATCGCCGCTCTCGATCGGCGTCCCGGCAGCAGTTGCGGCGGAGAGAATCAACTCACCCAAGTTCGACCCAGAGGCAATTTCTGGCAGTCCGGGAATCCCAAAAATCTGTATTCCAGCCATCAATTCACCTTCCATTCGCGCTCAGCGTTATCGAGGAAATCGAGCACAACCTCTGCCGACCGCGCCGCATCGTGCTGCCAGAAGTTGTGGCTATCGCCCTCCATCATCTCCAGCCGGGCGCGTGGGACGGTCGCCTTAAGCGTGCGCGCGTTCTCCGGCGGCACCAGCCGATCGATCGAACCGTGCTGAATGAGGACCGGCCAGCGGTACGCGTTGAGCGCGAGGTTCGCATCACCCGCGGCGGCGGTCGCCTGGAGTTGGAACTGGTACGTCCGCGGAGGGGTTGGGTGCTTCAGCCCCACTTCGAACCTCTCAACGAGCAGCGAGTCGTTGGCGGCGATCCACGGCTCAGGGTGG
>JBDUAL010000362.1:0-3047 GCA_040004685.1 Anaerolineaceae bacterium
GCCGGCAATCGACCCGAATGATCCGACCTTCCGGAAGGACATCGAATCGTTGAAGGTCGTCGTCCCTTCGACCGATGGCGCGGGGACCAGGAAAAACCGGACAGAGGTTTTCAACTACGGCGAGCGGGCTTCCACGCGTCTCTTCTAGCCGCGCGCACGAAGGCCGTAGCAAACCAAAGGTCTGCTGATCCGCTAGGTTTTCGTCCCATGAACGGCGACACCCACCCGCACCGTTGGCGGCTGCTGGCCCTGCTGTCCACGGCTGAGCTGCTGGGAATGTCGCTGTGGTTTGCCGCCAGCGCCGTCGCGCCCCAGCTCAGCGCAACGTGGGGACTCGACCCGACACAGGCGGGATGGCTGACAACGATCGTGCAACTGGGATTCGTCACCGGCACCGCACTCACCGCGGCGCTGAATCTCGCCGACATCCTGCCCTCACGCCTTCTCTTTGCCTCGTCCGCTCTGGCCGGCGCAGCCGCCAACGCTGCCCTTCTTTCGGCCGGAGGTTTTCACGATGCGCTCGTATTTCGGTTTCTCACGGGAGTCTGCCTCGCCGGAGTTTATCCGCCGGCGATGAAGATGATCGCGACCTGGTTTCGCGCCCAACGCGGTCTGGCGATCGGAACTGTGGTGGGCGCCCTCACCATTGGCAAGGCGACACCGTACCTCGTGCATGCAATTCCCGGAGTTGGTGTGCGGCCTGTTGTCGTCATCGCCTCCGCCGGCGCCGTCGTCGCGGCGCTTCTGGTAGCGATCGGGTATCGGGAAGGACCCTACACATTCGCCGCGCGGCCATTCTCATGGAAGCTGGTCTCAGACGTCGTCCATGTTCGCGACTGGCGACTGGCGACCGGCGGATACCTTGGCCACATGTTCGAGCTGTACGCGTTCTGGACGTGGATCCCGGCCTTTCTGGCGGCGAGCGCGGCGGCGATCGCTTCCGCCCACCGTCCTGGAGATGAAACCGTATCGCTAATCGCGTTTGGAACGATCGCAGTTGGCGGAATCGGCTGTGTCTGGGGCGGATTGACGGCCGATCGTGTTGGTCGCGAGCGCCTCGTCACCATCGCGCTTTCAGCGAGCGGAAGCTGTTGCCTCCTCGTGGGGTTTCTCTTCGGGGCGTCGATGTGGCTGCTCGCGCCACTCGCACTCGTTTGGGGATTCTTCGTCGTCGCCGACAGCGCTCAGTTCAGCGCGCTGGTCACCGAATCAGTGCCTCCACATGCCGTCGGAACGGCGCTCACCATTCAAACGTCGATTGGATTCCTGCTGACGATGCTGCCGATGCAGCTTGTCCCCGCGCTCGCGCGGAACATGGGCTGGCGGTGGTCGTTTGCCATTCTTGCCCTGGGACCGGCGGCTGGCATTTTGTCGGTCAGGCGGCTAGTGCGGCTTCGACGTCCCCCGCACTCAGGGCAGCCTTCCATTGCCGGTAGCCCATGACGGAAAGCACGAGGAACACGAAGTACAGCGCCGAGGTCACGTACAGCGACTTATAGATGAACATGCCGATGTAGACGACATCCACAGCCACCCATACGAGCCAGTTCTCGAGCAGCTTTTTCGTCATCATCCATTGGGCTACGAGGCTGGTACTCGTCGTTGCGGAGTCGAGGTAGGGGAGCGCGGCATTCGTCGTGCTATGTAGTAACGTTCCGAGCAGGAATGTCGAGGCGACTCCCACGCCCAGGAGTACGGCAACGAGCCGCGGCGAAGTTCCGGACACCTTGAGCTCGGTTCGGTTCGCGCCACCGTACAGCCATTCGTACCAGCCGTAAAAGGAGATGATGACATATACGACCTGCAGACCCATGTCGGCGTACAGTCGCGACGCATGAAAGACGAACGCATAGAGTCCGACGTTCACAATGGCCGTCGGCCAGCTCCAGATGTTCTGCTTTACGCTGAGGTAGACGCTGACGACGCCAAAGAGCGCGGCGATCATTTCGAGTGGATGCACTCTGGATGCCCGCAAATAGGGGTAGAGCGGAAAGATGGCTATCTTTCGCGCGTGCCGCCGCTGAAGACGTTCCGTACGCCATTTCTGCTGCTCGCCCTGGGGGTAGCAGCGTGTATTCCATTCAGGCAACCTCCGCCGCAGCCGGTCAACACGCCGGAGCTCCCGATTGCCAACGACGCCGCAGCGGATTCGCTTCTGGTGGACTTTCAGCGCGTTGACAGCACGGCAATCGTCGAGCTCCGCTACGCGACGTCGAACAACTTCACCGGCGCTCCGCTGCCCGGTTATGAGGCCAACCACGCCTTTCTGCGCGCCGAAGCGGCGGTTGCGCTTACAATTGCCAACGCCGACCTGCATCGTGAAGGTTTTGCCCTGAAGATCTTCGATGCGTACCGGCCGGTTCGTGCGACTGACGCAATGGTTGCGTGGGCGCAGCGCACTGGACGCGCCGACTTACTGCGCGACGGCTACATAGCGTCGCGGAGCCGCCACAATCTTGGCGTTGCGGTCGATTGCACTCTCGTCAATCTCGCCACTGGGCGTGAGGTACCGATGGGCACGACCTTCGATACTTTCTCCAAGGCCTCCCACACGGACAACGCTCGAGGGGGATTTGCCGCCAACCGGAAGCGCCTGAAGGCAGCGTTGGAGCGTCAGGGTTTCCAGAATTACGAAAATGAGTGGTGGCACTTCAGTTACGACGTCGAGCACCCGGTGCGCTTCGATCGCGTGATCCGCTAGTCGGCGGACGACCGGCTTTCTGCGGCGCGAATCGCGTCGAAGTCGTGCGCGCGTCGTCCCGGAATGCTGAAGGCGAATACTGCACCATCGTCGCGAAACTCCGCCCACGCATTTCCGCCCAGCGATTGCGCCGTGTCCCGGACAATGCTCAGCCCTAGTCCGGAACCGCCCGCGCCGGTCGATCCGTCGTCATGCGCGCGATAGAATCTCTGAAATAACTGAGCGCGCTTGTCGGCTGGAACACTGAGCCCATTGTCGTGCACCTCCACTACCACAAGAACATCCTCGAGGGTGTCGGTGTCCCGGCGCGCCCTCACCTCCACCCACTTCTCGGTTTTCGCCGGGT
>JBDUAL010000363.1:0-3047 GCA_040004685.1 Anaerolineaceae bacterium
TCGAGCGCATCAACGACCCGACGAAGAACTGGAAGTTCAAGGCCGGCGACCTAGACGAGCGGAATCTCTGGAAGGACTACACCGACGCCTACCGGGATGCCCTGAGAAAGTGCAGCACCAAATGGGCGCCCTGGTACCTCGTCCCGTCCGACAAGAACAAGGCGAGGAACTACCTCATCGCCAAGCGCATCGTCGCGACGCTCGAGGGGCTAAACCTCCGTTACCCCGAGCCGAAGACAGACCTCAAACAGTATCTGAAATCGCTTGGCGCTCCTTAGGTCCCTCGAGTGTTTGTACGTCCAACAAGATCATCGGGCGTTCATGATCTCGACCACGCTTCATTTCTACCGAAGATAAGATGGACAGACGGCATTTCCTGGAGAGTATGGCAGCGACGGCGATAGCCGTTTCGACCGGTTGCTCTCGGACGTTCCGAACTTCCGGAACGGATGCAACAGCGCTCTTTCGCCGCGTCCGTCCGGGCGATCTCTCATGGCCCGCCGAAGCAAGCTGGGATCGCTTGAGACGCGAAGTCCACGGTCGATTGATCAACGTCGAGTCACCGCTGACCGTGTGTCGGACGACACCGGAGAGTGCGACGTGCACCGAAGTCTTCGGGCACTTGAGGAATCCGTACTACATCGGCGACCAACCGGCACTGACACAAACGTCCGGCTGGATCGATGCGTGGACATCCGCGCCCAGCGTTTATGCGGTGGCGGCCACAGAGACAGCCGATGTCGTCGCGGCTGTCAATTTCGCCCGCGGCCACAAGCTGCGCCTGGTAGTGAAAGGCGGGGGACACAGCTACCAAGGCACCTCATGCTCGGCGGATTCGCTGCTGATCTGGACGCGGGCCATGAACAGCGTCGTCCTCAACAACCAGTTTGTCCCGCACGGCTGTGAGGGAACACTCGCGCCGCAGCCGGCGGTGACCATCGGGGCCGGGGCGATCTGGATGGATGTCTATGACGCAGTGATGACCCAAGCGGGCCGCTACGTTCAAGGTGGCGGCTGTACAACAGTTGGCGTGGCAGGACTTATTCAAAGCGGTGGCTTCGGCAGCTTCTCCAAAGCCTATGGCCTGGCCGCGGCGGGCCTGCTCGAAGCCGAAGTTGTCACCGCGGATGGGGCGGTGCGAATTGCCAATGCCTGCAGGAATCCGGATTTATTCTGGGCGTTAAAAGGTGGTGGTGGCGGGAGTTTCGGTGTCGTCACCAGGTTGACGTTGAGGACGCGCGAACTGCCCGAATATTTTGGCGGCGTGTTCGGAACAATCAAGGCCCGCTCCGACAGCGCATTCCGCGACCTCACGGCTCGAATTATCGGCTTTTACCACGATCAACTCTTCAACCGTCACTGGGGAGAACAAATTCGTTTTGGCTCAAACGACACGGTCAGTATCGGAATGGTCTTCCAGGGACTCGACCCGAAGCAAGCGGACGACACGTGGCGGCCTTTGGTGGAATGGGTGTCACGTGCGCCCCAGGATTTTGCATGGGAGATCCCGCTGCAGGTAGCGGCACTTCCCGCACGTCATCTTTGGGATGCCGGTTTCTTGAAGCAGAATGCGCCAAACTTGATCGTCGCCGACGATCGCCCAGGTGCCCCGGCAGGCCGCTTCTTCTGGGCTGGCGACCGTGAAGACGCGGGGCAATTCCTACACGGTTACCGTTCGGTATGGCTGGCGGAATCATTGTTACAGACAAATCGGCAAGGCGCGCTGGTGGACGCATTGTTCGCAGCCAGCCGCCACCAGACCATCGCGTTGCATTTCAACAAGGGGCTTGCGGGGGTAGCCCCGGATGATCGGATCGCGGCCAAGGACACCGCGATGAATCCGGTGGTACTGGATGCCTTTGCCCTCGCGATCATCGCGGGCAACAGCCCGCCCACATTTAGTGCCGTTGCCGGCCGTGAACCCGATCTAGCGGCCGCCCGGCGGGACGCCCGCGCTATCAATCAGGCGATGGATGAATTGCTGAACGTGGTTCCGCACGCTGGTTCATATGTATCGGAGAGCGATTTCTTCGAGCGCGCGTGGCAACAATCGTTCTGGGGCTCCAACTATTCACGATTGGCCGCGGTGAAAATGAAGTACGATCCCAGCGGCCTATTCTTCGTCCACCACGGCGTCGGCAGCGAGCAGTGGAGCGCCGATGGGTTCACACGGTTAGCGAGAGGTTAGCTCTTGGTCGAGTCGTCAGACGAATGACGGTGGCAGCGACAGTTGGGCGGATTCGTTCCGGTCGATGTGATACTGGTCGAGCCAGGAGCGTGCGTTTGAGTTCGCGCCGCGGCGGCTCATAGGCAACCAATGCGCTTCAGGGCCGCGCAATTCGCGCAGACACCTGGCGAGAACGACAGCGTACTCGATGGCCATCGACGCAAAGCGGTCCGTCAGGATTAACAGTCGGCGCCCCTATGCGTCTACCAGCCAGAGACCCTAACTGGAAACAGCATGCGGACCCATTCATATAGCGTTGCTTCATTGCTGTGCGCCGCGCTCATCTCAACGACCGTTGGCGGACAGGGTTCTCCCAAAGCGAAATCCTCCGCACCCCGCCTCGATCACCGCGAGCTGGCCTCCGACCAGCAGGTTATCCAGGCGCTAAATCGCCTGACCTTTGGTGCCCGGCCTGGCGATGTCCAGAAGGTCCGCTCGATGGGACTCGACAAGTGGATCGACCTCCAGCTCAATCCGTCGAAAATTGACGACACGCCGTTCGAGCAGTTCGCGACCCGCTACGACATCCTGAACCAGGATCAGAACCAGCTCCTTAAGCAGTACGCCGAAGCTCAACGCCAGCGTCGCACGCTGAAACGGGAAAAAGCTGATTCCACGATGGTCACCCGCGACGACAGCATGGCGGTTCGACAGATCGGACTCGCCCGCCGTCGATTCATGGGACAGCTCCAGTCGGAGCGGGTCGCGCGCGCGGTCGGAAGCGATCGCCAGCTCGAAGAAGTGATGACGGACTTCTGGCTCAATCACTTCAACGTCTACGCCGCCAAGGGTCCGCCCGAGGCGTACTATCTGGTCCAGT
>JBDUAL010000364.1:0-3040 GCA_040004685.1 Anaerolineaceae bacterium
CATCCGCATCGCCACACGGCCGATATGATCCGTTTCAGCGAAGAGTTCGCGATCAATATCCCGGGGCCATCGCTTCTCAAGCAGACTGCATTCCTTGGCTCCCAGACGGGCCTCAACACCAACAAGCTGGAGGCGGCGGGCCTCGAACTCTTCTCTGCGCAACGCATCGAGGCGCCTCTGATTGAGGGCTGCTTGGCCTGGATAGAGTGCGGGCTGCACGACGTGATTCAGATCGGCGACCACAGCCTGTTTGTTGGGCGGGTGATCCGTGTTCAAGCGCTGGATGAAGCGTACGCGCAGCACTGGTTGCTGGACGAGCTCAGATTTAGTCCGCTGACCTACATCGGCGGCACGAAGTACGCAGTCGTGGGCCACCCCCTGGAAGCGGCCATCGAAGTCACCGCCCAGGGCGGGCTTGTCGTCGAGACGTCTGAGGAGCGAGAGCAGCGCGAGGAAGAGGAGGCTCGCGAGCGGGAGCTTCGAGACGCAGAGGGCGACGAAGGTTTCGAAGCTTCGAAAGGGTGACGCCCGGTTGAGCGCTCGGCGATCCGACGAGCGCGGTTGCTCCGCTGGCCGGCGCTCGTAGAATCGGGCGAATGGATGAATCACTCCTCGATGGCGTGAGGGTGCTCGAAATCGGCGGCGGCTTCGCAGCGGCGTTCGCGGCGCGCTGGCTGTCTGGATTTGGGGCGGACGTGGTCCGCGCCGATCCACCGCTGGAGAGCCTGACGGCGGACGAGCAGGTTTATCTGCTCGCGGGCAAGCGCCGCGTGAGGGTCGAGCAGACGCGACTGCGGGCACTGGCGCTAGCCGCGGACATCGTTGTCGAAGACCAGAGGCCGGGGGAGCTCGCCGGGTGGGGAATGAGCCCCCTCGCCCTACGCGCGGAGAAGCGAACGCTGGTGGTGGTCTCGGTCACGCCGTTCGGGCAGAGCGGGCCCTATGCGACGTACGAAGCAAACAACATTATTGCCTTCGCGATGGGCGGGTTGATGTCTCTCACGGGGCACCCGGCGCGCGAGCCGTTGATGACCGGCGGCAGTCAGGCGTACTGTCTCGGTGCGATCAATGCGTTCGGGGCAGCGGTGACGGCTCTCTACGGCGGGATTGTCCAGGGCGAAGGCGATTGGATCGACATCTCCCTGCAAGAAGCAGCGGCGGGAATGCTGGAACTGTACGGGCCGGGTGGCGCGTACAACGGGCTTGGCCCCCATCTGCGCTCTGGCAACCACGTGCGAGCAGCCTGGGCCATCTACCCATGTGCTGACGGATTTGCCGGTGTCTGTGCGCTCGAACGCCAGATCCCCGCCCTGTTCGCCGCAATCGGCGACCCCGAACTCCAAGACCCGCGGTTCCGGGACCCGTTACAGCGTCCGCTTCACGACGATGAGCTTCAAGCGAAGCTCTATGCATGGTTCGGTGACCACACGAAGGATGAGATCCTCGCGATGAGCCCGAAGTTCAAGGTTCCCTTTGGGGCCGTGCTCACGCCTGGCGACCTGCTGGAGAACCCATCGTTGGCAGAGCGCGGATACTTCGACGAGGTGCTGCTGCCCGACGGCCAGGTCGCGATAGTGCCTGGGCGGCCATTCCTCGGATTTCCGTGGACGCCTCCCTCAGTGCTTCACGAGGCCGGTGCGGACAACACACGGGTTGGGGCTGACTGGCTCGGAGTGCAGTCATGAAGCGCCTTCCGCTGGAGGGCGTTCGCGTCCTTGACCTGACAATGATGTGGGCTGGGCCGTATGCCACCCGTCTGCTCGCTGAGATGGGCGCCGAAATCCTGAAGATCGAATCTCCGAGTGCCTGGGACAACATCCGGACGGTGATCCCGCTTGACGGCATCACCGAGCCCTGGAACGCCTCCTGGTACTTCAACGACTACAACCGGGACAAGAAATCGGTGACGCTGGACCTGGCGCAGGCGCGGGGGCGCGAACTCTTCCTCGGGCTGGTTGCGCAGTCGGACGTGGTCATCGAGAACTACCGCTCGGCCGTGATGGACAATCTCGGCATTGGCTACGAGACGCTTCGCGCGGCGCGGGAGGACATCATAATGGTCAGCATGGCGGGATTCGGGAAGTTTGGGGCGGAGCGGGATCACGTCGGGTTCGGGCCGATCATCGAACAGATGAGTGGGCTCGCCTCGCTGACAGGTTATGGCGACGACGGAGTGCCGTACAAGACTGGCGTTTCGTACGGGGATCCGGTGGCCGGGAAGGCTGCGGCCGCTGCCGTAGCGATGGGACTGATCAAGCGACAAAAAACGGGCCGTGGGGTGCATGTGGATCTCGGGCAGCGCGAAACGATGTCAACGCTGATCGGTGAAGCGTTTGTGGCCGCGTCCTTGCGTGGTGAACAGGTGGCGCAACACGGCAATCGCGATTCCAGGTTTGCGCCGCAAGGGGTCTACCGATGTATCGGAATCGAGCAGTGGTTGGCGATCTCGGTGCGAACGGATGATGAGTGGCGGGCACTGGCTTCCGTAATCGACGCTGATTCGATAGCGAGGCTGTCTCTCCACGAGAGGCTCGAACGGCACGACGAACTCGATGCGCTGGTTGCGGCGTGGGCTGCGGGACAGGATCCGCAGGACGCGATGGAGACGCTGCAATGGGCTGGTGTTGCGGCCGGACGCGTGCTTGATAGCGAAAGCATCCACGATGACCCTCACCTTGCGGCTCGCGGCTACTGGGTGGAACTGCCCCATCCGCGGATGCATGCCTGGAAGCAGCCGACCACCACGTGGCGGTTCTTCGAGGCCAATCCACAATTGAGCCGCCACGCACCGCTGTTCGGCGAGCACACGCGCGAGGTGCTGTCGTCGTTGCTAGGGGTGTCTGCCAGCGAACTGGATGCGCTGCAGGCGCAGGCGGTAATTGGGGATGCGCCGCTGAATCCCGGGATCGGGTAGACCGAGTTCACCGAGCAGGATTGAAAAGGGGACAATGTGGCGAGACTAAGTCAGCTGAGCCGGTCGGTTGAGGGCCGGGTTGTGATTGTCACGGGGGCGGGTAGCGGCATGGGTCGCGCCACCGCT
>JBDUAL010000365.1:0-3035 GCA_040004685.1 Anaerolineaceae bacterium
CAGCCCATGCCCCCGAGCCCTTCGATGGAGACGAGCTTCGTTGCCTTTTCAGGGAAGGTTCCGGCGTACTGCAACGCTACGCCGCCGCCGAGGGAGTGCCCGATGATGGTGTACGGTGCGCGTCCGATCTCTTCGCCCAGGGCGTGGATGTCCAGCGCGTAATCGATGATCGAATAGTCGCCGCCGGTCGCCCACTGGGAATCGCCGTGACCGCGCAGGTCGGGAGCATAGACGCAGTAGCGGTCGACAAGCGCCTCTACGGTACGATCCCAGGAGCGGGCGTGATCGCGCGTGCCATGGATCAGGATCAGCGGCGGTTTCGTCTCATCGCCCCAGACCAGGTAGTGCATCTTCAGGCGCTGGGACACGTAGTAACGAGACTCAGGTTGCATCTACCTAGTAGGCAACGCGGCCCCGTCAGGGGCAAGGGCAGAGGTGCTACGGCGCCCAGGTGCTAAGTGCTAAGTGCTTAGCTACCACGTGGTGGGAAGACGGAATAAACCTCACTTAGCCCTAAACACTACGCAGTTGAGCCGCAGAACTACCCGCGCTCAACGTTCGACGGGTACATTCACCGAGTTGCCCCACTCCGTCCAACTGCCATCGTAGTTTCGGACCTGCGGATAGCCCAGGAGGTACGTCAACGCGAACCAGGTATGGCTTGAGCGCTCGCCGATGCGGCAGTAGGAAACGATGTCGTCGGACTTCTTCAGACCCTGTTCCTGCTCGTAGATCGCCTTGAGTTCGTCGGAGTCCTTGAAGGTACCGTCTTCGGGGTTGGTTGCGCGAGCCCAGGGCACGCTCTTCGCGCCCGGGATGTGGCCGCCGCGCAATACACCTTCCTGGGGGTACTCGGGCATGTGGGTCTTTTCGCCGCTGAATTCGGCAGGCGAGCGCACATCGACGAGTGGCAGCCCGGCCGCCTGATGCTTCAGAACGGCATCGCGGAAGACGCGGATTTTGGTGTCGTCGCGCTCTGGGGCCGTGTATTTAGTGGCGGTGTAGATGGGGGCTTCGCGGGTCAGTTCGCGGCCCTCCTTCTCCCACTTCAGCCTGCCGCCGTCCATCACTCTCGCGTTGGTGTGGCCGAAGAGCTGGAAGACCCAAAACGCGTACGTCGCCCACCAGTTGCTCTTGTCGCCGTAGAAGACAATCGTTGTGTCTCTTGTGGCGCCGATGCGGGACATGAGCTTTTCGAACCCGTCGCGGTTCAGATAGTCACGGCGGAGTTGGTCGTTGAGGTCAGCTGTCCAGTCCACCTGGACGGCGCCGCGAATGTGCCCGGAGGGGTAGAGAAGCTGGTCTTCGTTCGATTCCACCATGCGTACGGCCGGGTCGTTGAGGTGGGCTGCTACCCAATCGGTGTCCACGAGGACCTCGGGCCGGGCGTAGCCGCGTTCCTGAATCGCTGTCATCGTCGTATCCTTTCGGCGTTTGGGGCGCCAACGCTGATCTGTTGGAGGTAGGGTACAGCAACGCGCTCCGACTCGCAGTGCGAAGTCGACAAAATCGACCTCATTCGTCAACAACGCTCAACGGCAGGAAGGCTGACGGCCAAGTCAGGGTTTCGGATCCTGTTGGGGACGAGCGGGCGGTCGATTGTCTGTAGCAGAGGGCCACGACTTCAGGAGCCGATCGCATGTCGAATCCGCGCACAATTCACCTTGTTCCCCAGCCCGGCGGGTACTGGGAGGTCCGCATGGCTGGATTCCGTTTGCCGCTTCAGTTCCCTGATCTTGGCCGTGCGCTCGATGCCGCGACGGCGACCACCGCGGGCGGCGCACCAACCCGTGTGGTCATCCACGAGCCGCAATCGGCTGCCTGAGGGATTCGGTGGGGCCTGCGGCCGCGTAAAATCCTGGCACTCGTGCTGAGCATCTGGGCGCCATCCCAACATCTTCATCGCAGATTGGCACGCGGCCAGTACCGGCCACCCGGAGTACTTCCAGGGCGATGGCATCCACCTTCGCCAGGAAGGTGCGCAGGCCTTCGCCGACCTGCTGGGCGGGAGCGCAGCGGCCTAACCGCGCTGCGCTTCCCGGCCAGGCGTTAGCGCGTAATCGCATCCACCTCAGATATCTCGTCAACCGAAAGCCGCCAGCCACCGGACGCCACGTTCTGCTCCACCTGCTCGGGCCGGGTGGCCCCGGCGATAACGCTCGCTACGAACGGTTGGCTGGCCAACCAGCCGAAGGCGAGGTCGATCATCGGCTTCCCTCGCTGCGTCGCGAAAGCTTCGAGCTTCTCCAGCGTTTCGTAGTTCTTGGGCGTGAGGATCTGACTCGCCATGCCGGCCGCAGCGGGACTGGAAAGGCGAGCGCCTTCGGGCAGGGGTTGGTGCTGCTTGTACTTGCCGGTGAGGAAGCCGCTGGCTAACGGGAAGTAGGGAAGGATGCTCAGGCCGTACGCCTCGCAGGCCGGGACGAGTTCGCGTTCGATGCGGCGGTTGAGCAGGTTGTACTCGTTCTGGGCCGAAATGAACGGGTTGGCGCCCATCTTCTCCGCGGTGAAATGAGCCGCGGCCGTCTGCCATCCGGCGAAGTTGGAGTGTCCGATGTAGCGCACCTTGCCTTGCGTGACCAGGTCATCCAACGCTCGCAGGGTCTCATCGATCGGCGTCTTCGGGTCCGGTGAGTGCATCTGGTAGAGGTCGATGTGGCTGGTCTGGAGCCTGCGCAGGCTGTCTTCGACGGCGGCCATGATGTAGCGCCGCGAACCACCGCTCTTCATCGGCCCTTCGCCCATCTTCATCGCGAACTTGGTGGCCAGTACCGTCTCGTTTCGGCGGCCCTGGAGCACCTTGCCGAGGAACTCCTCCGAAAGACCGTTGCCACCGTAGACATCGGCCGTATCGAGCAGGTTGATCCCGAGGTCAAGCGCGGTGTTGACTACCTTGCCGGTCATGTCCAGGTCGGCGCGGCGGCCAAAGTTGTTGCAGCCGAGGCCGACGACGGAGACCTGCAGACCGGAGCGTCCGAGGTTTCGATATTCCATGAGATTTGCTTCCTTGAGGGGAGATGGGGCGAGTATAGCGG
>JBDUAL010000366.1:0-3034 GCA_040004685.1 Anaerolineaceae bacterium
TGCGTGCCAAACCGGCGTAAGCTCCGGCGTACGCCGAATCGAGCGCGATGGCCTGGACGTTTCCTCTAGGTTATCATCATTGTCCGGTAGTAGCGGGGATTTCAACTACCGCCGCTTTTCCCGCGGCCAGACGATCGAAGCGCGGGTTTCCTCTAAGCGGGGCGAACGTCGGGTCGATACGCACCCACCCGGGGGAAAGAAAGTACGGCATCTTGAGTAACGCCTCCAGATGGTCAAGCGCCTTTTCATGATCGCCGACGAGAATGTAGATGCGCGCCAGTTGGTGTTCGTTGTACGCCCCATACACGTCTCTGCTGACTGGCAATAACGCCACGCCGCGCTCGCCTTCCCGCAGCGCTTCGGAGTGGCGGCCCATATAAGCGAGCGCAACGCCGTGTAATGTCCGAAAGCTGGCGTCGTCCGGCGAATTCGTAAGAAGGAGCTCTACCGCGCGGCGCGACGAATCCGCGAAAGCCCGCGCTCGTACCGTGTCTCCGCGCAGCGCATGCACGTCTGCGAGTGCAAGCCCCCACCCGGCGCGGGAGTTGTCAAACGCTTCGGGGCCCAAGCCGATCAGCACGCGCTGTTGCGGTTCGTCAAGCACCCAGCCCAGGTCTTGGTACATGGCGAAGAACGCGACCAAATCCGGCGTGGTCACGTGCTTCGGTGCCCGCCGGATCACAGCCCGAGCTCCGCTCAGGTTCCCGTCCGCGAGCTCAACCATTGCCCTGTCTTCGAGCATTCCCAGATTCGCCGGTGCAAGCGCGAGGCCGCGGTCGAACGTCTCACGTGCGCTCGAGTAATGCCTGGTCCACAGCTGCGTCTCACCAAGCATTAACGCGATGAGGGCAGAGCGGGGGTCGAGCAGGGTTGCACGCCCGAGCCGTGGAATCGCATCCGTCCAGCGCCCCAACGACTTTTCCGCCCAAGCTAAGGCACTTAGCAACTCGGCATCGTTCGGCGACATCTGAAGTGCGAGCTCGAACTGCGCGGCTGCCCGCCCCGGATCGAGCTCCACGGACAAGTAATGATAGCCGAGTGCACGCCTGCCCTCGGGCCGTCTCGGTGCGAGGGAGATTGCCCGCTCGGCCGCGCGTCGAATACCCGCCGAGTCTGGTCGCGCGCCGGGACTATTTGTGAAGAGGCTTCCGCGTGCCTCAGACAAACGAGCCCATGCCTGGGCAAAGGTCGAGTCCGCGGCAACCGCTCTTTCGTAGAAGCGGATTGCCCGTCGCAAGACCGGTGGATCCGTCGTCAACATGCGGTCCGACACTTCCTCGCCTTGTAGGAATGCGTCGTAGGCTGTCAGATTGTCGGTCGGTCTAGCCGCCAGCTGCGTGCGATCCCCGATCCCGAGGTTGACCCTGAGGGCCTCCGCCACCTGCTGCGCAATGTCGGCCTGCACATCGAAGACTTCCGCCACAGGCGCATCGAAGGGCCGCCCCCACCGGCTCACTGGAGGCAACTCACCAGTTACGTCGACGAGCTCAGGGGTGACGCGCAGTCGCCCCGATGGTCCAGCCGCACCTGCCGTGATTTTTTCATATCTCACTGTTCCGGTGAGCAAGTAACGCACTCCGAGCTCACGGGCGATTCCTCGCGGAGATTTTGCGGTTCGACGGTATTCGTTCGAGCTCGCCCGGGCGATTACCTCAATCCCCGGCACAGATGCCAGCTTGGCACGAACCTCATCGCTCATCCCGTCCGCGAAGTAGGCATCCTCAGCGCGGCCAAGATTCTCAAAGGGCAGCACCGCGAGGCGCACTACCGCTCCATGGGGATTCACGGCATCCCCCGAAATTGCGCCCGCCATTCTCTCAGAGGCTCTGGTTTTTTCCCAAACGAACCATGACCCTGTGCCGACAACAGCAACTACCGCGGCCGCTATCGCTGCCAGCTTCAGCCTCGAACCGCTCAGCGTTGCGCTTCGCTCCAGCGTCCCTGTCGCCGACAGTGCTCGCACGAATTCACCAGCTGAGGCAAACCGGTCGGCGGGTGCCTTCGCGAGCGCCTTTTCCGTCGCCTGCTCGATCGCCAGAGGAATTGTCCCTCTCATCACTCGCAGTTTCACGGGTGTCTGGGTAAGGAGCTTGGCGATGATTGCGTGTGCAGAAGGTCCCGTAATCGGCGGCTCTCCCGCCATCATCTCGTAAAAGACGGCACCAAGCGAATACACGTCGCTGCGATAATCTACGGAACGTTCGCCCATTGCCTGCTCGGGGCTCATGTACAGGGGAGTGCCGAGCGAAAGACCAGTTTCCGTCAACCGGTCACCGCCGCCTTCCCTGACCGCGAAGGCAATCCCGAAATCCGCCAGCACTGCCGCACCCTGATGAAGCAGAATGTTTTCGGGCTTGATGTCGCGGTGCACTACTCCCTGTGCGTGCGCATAGTCGACCGCGCTCGCCACCTGAGCGGTAATCGAGAGTGCGTTCTGTACTTCCAGCTGCCGTTCGCGATCCATCTTCGCTCGAAGCGATTCTCCACGCACGTAAGGAAGGACGTAGTAGAGAATTCCGTCGGCTGAGCCCGAATCGATCAGCGTGAGAATGTTTGGATGATCGAGACGCGCTGCAATCCGGATTTCGGAGAGAAATCGCTGCGTGCCGATCATCGCGCTCAGGTCGGGGCGCAACACCTTCAACGCGACCTCGCGATCGTGCTTCAAATCTCGCGCGAGGTAGACGGTCGCCATTCCGCCCGAGCCGAGTTCGCCCTCTATGCGATAGCGGTCGGCTAGCGCTGAACGAAGGGCGTCAGTCGCTGGCAAAGACTGGCGGGTAAGACTGAACGGTCTGCGTGATTGGTCACAACCATGGAGAGGGCGACTACCAGTCCTGCAAACTGGCGCTCAATCATATGATTCCTTCAGCCGGATAGCGAGGCTGGCGTTACGTCGCCGTCGCGCTACCTCACCCGGGGCTCTCGAGACTAGAGCAGGATTGGGACGTAATCTCAGGGTCGAAGCGGAGGGCCTGGGATTCGAACCCAGAAGTCCTTACGGACGCCAGTTTTCAAGACTGGTGCAATAGCC
>JBDUAL010000367.1:0-3033 GCA_040004685.1 Anaerolineaceae bacterium
AACCGCAAGGCCTGTACTCCCGCCGCCCGGGAGAGCAGCATGTTTGCGGAGGGATCGTCCGCATTCGCGACGGCAAACTTCGGGACGCCCTTATCGAACGACGTGCCGAGCGCTTGAAACAGCCGCCCCTTTGCCTCTCGGTACGCTTCGAACGTCTTGTGAAAATCGAGGTGGTCGCCTGTGATGTTGGTGAACGCCGCAATGTCGTACTCGACATGATCCAGCCGGTGCAGGGCGAGTCCGTGGCTGGTTGATTCGACGACCGCGAAGTCGCACCCAGCGTCGACCATTCGTCGAAGCAGTCCCTGCACTTCAGGTGCCTCGGGTGTCGTCATTCGCCCCGCCACGTGCCCCGATTCTCCGGGCATGTAGGTGTCAACAGTTCCAAGCCGTCCGACCCGCGCCCCAGACGCCTCGAGGACAGACGTCAATATGTGCGAAGTCGTCGTCTTGCCGTCCGTTCCAGTGATGCCCACAACCACCAGTTCCCGTCCAGGGTGCCCGTGGAACCAGGCGGCCGCCGCCGCCAGCGCCGCCCGCGTGTCATCCACCGTCAAGACCGCAGTGCCAGCAGGCAGATCTTTCCAATCCGCCGCGTGGTCTCTCTGCACGATTACCGCTGAAGCGCCAGCGGCCGCTACCTGTGAGAGGAACGCGTGGCCGTCAACAGTGAAGCCGGGCACCGCTACGAACAGCGACCCAGGCCCTGCAAGCCTCGAGTCATGCTCAACCGAAAACACCACGGTTCCGCCATCGCCCCGGACGAACTCAGCGCCAGGGAGCTCTGACAACAGCGAAGCGAGAGTGCGAGGATCAGTCATCGATACTCCGTGAGGCTTGTTCACCCATGGTACCTGCGCGGAACGTCACCAAACAGTCACGGATGTGCGGCGCCCAATCGGCCCGACCATTACGGCAGCCGCCGCTACGAGCGGAGGATCGGCGGCGAGGACCAAAACGTCCATCTCTACCTTAGGGATGGGGTCGCGGAGCCTGGCATTCCCGGCACTCCGGCGCAGATGTCGAGGAAGTTCGTGAGCATTCTCGCCGTCGCTCCCCAGATTAGGTCGTCTCGCCACCGGTAGGAGGAGAACACATATTCCCGTCCGTTGATTAGCCGCCGATCGGGGACGAGCGTTGAGGGTTCGAGCAGATGCGCGAGCGGCACCTCAAGCAAGTAGGCCACCTCCGCGTCGCTGAACCGCCACTCGTACGGATAACGCCCCAGCCAGCCCACGAAAGGGGTAACGCGGAAGTTAGAGACGGTCACCATGTCATCGAGTTGCCCAAGCACCTCGATATCCGCAGGCAGGACGCCGATCTCCTCATGGGTTTCCCGAAGCGCCGTCGCCAGCGCGTCCGCGTCTTCCGGATCGGTACCGCCACCAGGAAAACTGATCTGGCCCTTATGGTCGCGGACGCTCTCCGTCCGCTTCTGAAACACGATATTCGGCCCATCCGGATGTGCGTGGATCAGTACCAAGACGCCCGCCCCGGCTAGACCCGGGTCAGTGCCGATTCCTTGAGGGCTGTAAGCCGCCAGCGCTTGTTTCAAAGCGTCCTTCAACGAACAGCTGCCAAGTGCCGACGCCGCGTCGAGTCCCGTAGTTCATCCCAAATCAGCCGGTTGAGCAGCTCCTCCTCGACACCAGTAGCCCCATCCACTTCCGCGTGGACCTCAATCAGCAGCCGTCGAAGTTGGTCGTTTTCCAATTGAAGCGCCGAAACACGCAGGTCTGTCGCCGGGATGCGGTCGACCAATTCATTGATCCTCGCGTGGAGGATGTCGCCTTTGATCGCGATGCGGGCACGCTCCAGCAGTCCCGTTACTGCCACGTTTTCTTCAACCAACCGCGAGGCAGCGCGATCCCACTCCTGGGCCAGTACCATCGAAAGCGCCGCCGAGAGGCCCATCGTCTGCTGTCCGAACGCGCTGCCCACGTCGGGTGTGACCGTCCCCAGGGCGCCAGCAATCGCGAACAGCACCCGCTGCGGTTCTGGCTTCATGCGCCCCTCCCAAGCGACCGAAGGATGGCCTCATCGGTGCCGTTGATTAACGCGTACGCGGCGTACGCGAGGATCAGTTCCGAACTGCGGCCATCGTTGAAGGACTTTGCCCCAGTGAGCCAGATACCCTGCGCTTTCACTCCGTTGAAAACATCCCACCAGTGAAGCGAATCGGCATCTACGCGGAGTCCGCTGGCACGTTCGTACACCTCGATGCACTCGTCGCGTGGAATCAGGTCACGGTGCCACAGTTCGTGGACGGCCCACGCGAGGTCTTCAATTGGATCGCCGAGGTGCGCCATCTCCCAGTCCAGTACCCCGTGAATGCCCTCCTGCGAGTAGAGAAAGTTGCCCACGCGGTAGTCGCCATGGACAACGCCAACGCGCGCCGCTGGCGGCGGAGGGTGGCTACGCAACCAGCGAATGCCAGCGCGTGCGATCGGCTGGGGGCTGATTTCGTTGCGCCCGATCATCTCCTCCCAGTAGTTCACCTGTTCTTCCCAGGCGCCTGCCAACGTAGGCGCCGCCACCACTTCCGCAATGGCGCTGTCACGCCAGTCAAACCTATGGATCGCTCCGAGAATCTCGAACATTCGTCGCCCGATCATCGTTTTGGAGCCTTCATAATGGGGTTCGCTGATGTTTCGGACGTTCGTTTCGCCCACCGTGATGCGGTCCATGATAAAAAAGGGCGCTCCGAGGTGTGTTGAGTCCGACTCCAGCCACCGCATCCCCGGCACAGGTACGTCCGTCCCCTGGAAAGCGCGATAGAACGCGTACTCGACCGCCCGGTCGGACTCTACGAGGCTGGCTGGCGGGTCCTTGCGCAGGACGAACGGCGCGCTCCGCGAACTTCCGTCGTTGGTCCAGGTGGCATCGAACTTCCACGTCTCGCGAGACGCTCCACCGGGGATGCGACTCAGGTTCGCAACCACAACGGGACGATCTGAGTTCAACCGTGCGGATAGATAGGCAGAAAGCTCGGGTTCCACTGAGCGAATCCTCCAAGGGCCATGGGTCGCTGTC
>JBDUAL010000368.1:0-3029 GCA_040004685.1 Anaerolineaceae bacterium
CCGTCAGCGTCAACGCCGAATCTCGGACTACGGGCGGTCGTGCTTGCGTGGGTGGCGGAACGCACCTGGTGGACAGTCGCGGTGGTACTCGCGAGTGCGGCCTCCGGAGCCGCATTTGCAACGAATGCGCTCGACCGCTGGGAAAACTACCGCACGAACGCGTTCGACCTCGCGTTTTTTGACCAGATCATCTGGAACACGTCTCGCGGAGACTGGTTCCAGACCACATTCATCGGCTACAACTTCGCTGGGCAGCACCTCGAGCCGATCCTGCTCCTCTTCGTCCCGGCGTATTGGCTCGGGGCCGGACCGCCGCTACTGCTCGGGACGCAGGCCGTTGTGGCGGTGGCAGCAGTGATTCCGCTCTACGCAGCGGCGCGGCGACTCGGGCTCCCGGCCCTGCTCGCGAGTGGAGTGACGTTGTCGTACTTGCTGAACCCCTACCTCCACCGCGCGCTGGATTTCGATTTTCACCCCGAGGTGATGGTGGCTCTGCCCGTCTTTGGCGCTGCCTGGGCGGTCGCAGCGAAACGCTACCGGCTGGCGGCAGTGCTAGCCGTTTCGACGATGCTGTTCAAAGAGGACGCAGCGTTTGTGGCGCTCGCTTTGGCGGCGCTACTCTGGTTCGAAGGCGCGCGGCGGCAGGCTGTTGTCACCGGGATAATTGCAGTGGCCTACGTGTTGATCGCGGTCGTGGTGATTATGCCATTGGTACGTGGCGGCGCCTCCAGCGACCTGGTCGAGCGCTACGGCTACCTTGTGGACACGACGCGCCAGTCGCAGTTCCTGCCTCGTTTGGTCACACACCCGTGGGTGATCCCCGTGCACGTGTTCGCGCCGGCTCAGCTGTGGACGAATGCACTGTTTGTTGGGGCGTCTGGGCCGCTGGCCGTGCTTCGGCCGAAGCTGCTCGCGTTCCTGCTGCCGGGTTTGGCTGTCGCCTTGCTCGCCGCGCACCAGGCGCAGCGCGCGCTGGAACTGCACTACAGCGCCGAAATCGTCCCGCTGGTACTGGTATTTAGCCTCTTTGGCGCGCGCACAGCTTACCGCCACGTCCCGGCTCCAGTGGTCCTGGCGGCCATCTTGCTCCCCGTGCTCATTGGTTTCTTCGCGCTCAGCCCGTTTTCGCCGACGGCCGCGCGCCCACAGGGGCCGTCCGCGGCACACCTCGAGGCCCTGGACGAGGGCCTCGCATTGGTCCCGAGTGATGCGCAACAGGAAGTGTCCGCACAATCTGGCCTGCTGCCGCGGCTCTCCCAGCGAACGAACGCCTGGGAGTTTCCGCAGGCCGTCGACAGGGTGGATTGGGTGGTGATCGACCGCTACACGCACATCAGCAGCCAATCGATTGCGTCCGGCTACGCCGCAGCGGTAACGGTTGTCCGCGCCACATTCGAACGGGTTTACGACCGCGACGGGGTGGAAATCTTCAGGAGACCGCGATGAAGGTGACACTGGTAATGCCGGCCCGAAACGAGGCGGAGACGATCGCCGGGGTAATCGCCGAAGTGCGGGAGTACTTCGAAGGCGTCGTCATCGTCGTCGACAACGGCAGCACAGACTCGACGGCCCAACTCGCGCGCGACGCCGGGGCGCTGGTAGCTCTCGAGCCGAGGGCCGGCTACGGACGGGCATGCGAGGCGGGAATCGCCGCCGCCGCCACCGATACCAGCCTCTTCGTCTTCATGGATGCGGACGGCAGCGACTGCCCAGGGGACATTCCCGCGTTGCTCCTGGCGATCGACGAAGGCGCTGACCTGGCCCTGGGCGAACGCAAGGGAGCTGGCGTGGAAAAGGGCTCTATCGCTCCGGTCGCGCGCTTCGGCAACCGCCTCAGTGGTCTGCTGATCGACGCTATTTGGGGGCGCCGCATCCACGACCTTTCGCCGCTTAAGGCGGTGCGCGCGGATGCCCTGCGCAAGCTAGACATGCAACAGCAGACGTACGGCTGGACGGTTGAGATGCTGGCCAAAGCAGCCAGAGATGGCCTTCATATTGTCGAAGTAGAAGTGGGCTATCGCCACCGTGCGGGCGGCCAATCGAAGGTCAGCGGCAACCTTGGCGCATCGATCAAGGCGGGCTACCGGATCCTCAGAACGATCGGGTGGGTTGCAGCTTCGAGCTTTCGACGGCCCTCCGCGCCGGTACTCATGGGCGGCGCCAGCGGTCTCGCACTACTGGCGGTCCTAAGCGCCTGGCTTTGGGTGCAAGCGCCTTCGAGTTCCGGAGTGTTGGTGGCGACATGGCTCGTCGCCTGGCCGGTTCTACTGCTGACAGTTGGCGCCGGGATAGTGGTCTCGGCGCTAAGCGGTCGAAAACGAACGGACGCCCGCGCTCCGTATTAATGCCGTTCACTTTCTGTTCAGAATCCCGCCCTGACGAGAGGACTACGATAGGGGGCAGATGGAATCTCCCCGCATTCTCGTAGTAGATGACGAACCGATGGTCTCCGAAGTCGTCGAGCGCTACCTCTCGCGAGAGGGCTACGCGGTTGTGACGGTCGCCGATGGCGCCGCCGCGATGGCCGCGTTCGTGGAGATGCGTCCGCACCTCGTGGTCCTGGACCTCATGCTCCCGCAGGTCGACGGGCTGGAGGTCTGCCGCCGAATTCGCGAGTCATCGAAGACTCCGATCATCATGCTCACGGCACGAGGGGACGAAATGGATCGCATCGCCGGGTTTGAATCTGGCGCGGATGACTACCTTTCGAAACCGTTCAGTCCGCGCGAGCTGGTAGTTCGTGTGAAGGCGGTGCTACGGCGGACCTTTGATGCCGGCACAGCGCAGCCGGGAGAGCGCGTCTCAGTGGCCGATATCGTGGCCGACCCCCGATCGCGAACCGTTCTCGTTCGCGGGACCGCGACGGAGCTAACGACGCGCGAGTTCGATCTCCTCGTCTACCTGATGACCCACCCTGGCCAGGTCTTTTCGCGCGAGCAACTCTTGGAACGTGTCTGGAAGTACGAGTGGTTTGGCGATTCCAGCACGGTGACCGTTCACATTCGCCGCCTCCGCACGAAGGTGGAGGC
>JBDUAL010000369.1:0-3024 GCA_040004685.1 Anaerolineaceae bacterium
GCCGCAGGAACGGGTGCAGGTATCGCCAAGGATCATGAAAGTGGCTGTGCCGCGATTCCAGCAGTCCCCGATGTTCGGGCAACGCGCCTCTTCACAGACCGTGTGGAGGCCTTGTTCGCGCATCAGGTTCTGGAGGCGCTGATAGTTGCCGCCCGCGGGGAATCGGACTTTGAGCCACTCGGGCCGGGGCAGATTTGAAACGCTCACCACTCCAGCGTACCCCATGCGCCAGAGGACCCGCACCCGGCGAGTGCCGGAATCGTGGGTAATTCTGCGGGACCACTCGCGTTCCAAGATGGCTGCCAGCCTTAGCGCAAAGAGGCTAACCGGAGAGCGCCTCATGAGCGGTCAAAGGACACACGGGCGCCACCACACCTCGGCCGCCGCACTCTGAGGGCGTGTTTGGCGTTACGGTTTCGCGCGCAGTTGGCGCCGGATCGTCGCCTTCGCCTGCGCAGGCTGTTACCAACGCCGCAGCGATGACCGTGCCTAACAGCGCTCGGATGTTCATGGTCCACCTACAGTGCCGGTGCAGCTTCGACCGATTCAGGGTTTGGGCGGATGGGACGCGTCAGACCACGTCTGACGTGCAGTACATACAGCGCTTGGCAGCGAGTGGGATCTCGCTCAAGCACTCCGGGCACTTGCGCGTCGTGGGGTCGGCCGGCGGCTCCTTGCGAGAGCGTGCAATGAGAGCATTGACTGGGATCACGACGAAGAAGAAGACCACTAAGGCGACGATCACGAAGGAGATGATGGCGTTCAAGAGGTCGCCGTAGAGAAACTCACTTGAATTGATCGTGAAACTCAGGGCGCTGAAATCTGGCTCACCAAAGATGGCGGCAATCAGGGGGGTGAAGATGTCTTTGACGAGCGCCTGGACCACGGCGAGCAGTGCGGCGCCAACAACAACGGCCACTGCCAGGTCGACAACGTTTCCGCGCAGGAGGAAAGTCTTGAAGTCTCGGAGCATGGGCCCCTCCAAAGAGTGAGATTGGCGCGACGAGTGCCGGGAGCGTCGAGCGGAAGGAGTCTGGCCCCGCAAGCGGCGACTTGTCTACCCTCGAAGACGAAACCGCGGGCCGCTGCGGCTGCCAAGTCTTTGGGTGCTGCTCAGTGCGCCGCCGCGTAGTGTGCTGCAAGCAGGTCGGCGCCGAAGTCTCCTTCGGGGTTTCGCCAACAGGCGTGGATATGGTTGCCGTTCGGGTCCGGGTTGTCGTATTCAATCAGAATTCCCGGTCCTTGTATGCGGTAGTAGTGCGGCGATCCGGGTTTCACGGACCCGGCCCAGGCAAAGTGAAGGTCACCAATTGCCGGTGCGATACGGCCCCATTCCAACTCCGCAATGGGCTCCGGCATGCGCCGCAGGTAGCGCTGGATGAGCCGCCCAACACGGCCCCGCTCGCTCATCGCCAATCGCGCCACGGCGATGCCGGCCGGCCGGGCCGCCGAGTAGCGCAACGGCGCGAGCTGTTCGTCGGTCGTCGCGTTCCCGGCGTTCTGGCGGGCAAAGGCGGCGTCCATGGCTGGGTTGAGAGGCAGGTTCATGATCAGCCGTGGATTGAGCGGGCTCGCCCCATCTTGCACGCGCGGCCGGTTCGATTGGACCATGTCCGAAGGCGCGAGGTCGCTGATGATCGCAGCGCGCTTCTGCTCGGAATCGAGGGAATGAAGCAATTCGAAGCCAAGGTCCTCCTCCGGCGCCAGTGCCCGCAAACTGTGGCCCTCACCGAGCGGCAGCAGCGCCGGGTTAGATCCGAAAAACGATGGTGTAGGACGACCGATGACTCCGCCAACAATCGTGTGGGTGACGGAAACGTGATGCCCGCCAAAGGTCCACCCCCAGGTGGTTTCCTCGCCCGGCTGGCCGAAGATCGCAACGAAGTACATGTTCGGATCCCGCGACACCGAGCGTCCGGGTCCGGGATAGCCGCTGTAGGTTGAGGCACGCCAGCCCTCCGTATCGGCCAGTGCCCACTCGAGGCTCATGATCGTGGCGGCCGTGTTGTAGGCACCCACGCTGAGCCCCGAGCGCAGGAGCTGGCGCCCCAGCTGCTGCTGAGGGGCATCAAGTTCCACCAGGGAGACGCCCGGCCGGGCGTTCGGCGTGTAATACCAGCGCTGTCGCTCGAACGTGTCTTCGAACGGCGATTGAGCCACCTTGCGCTGGTGTTCGGAGAGTGCCTCCAGAAATGCGTTGGCGGCGTGCGCCATCAGGCCTGCAAGTGCCGGAGTCGTCATCGTGTCGCCTCGAGTTCGAGTTACCCGGAACTATACCGGGTTCACCGATCGCGCCACCCGGATTTGCCGCGCCTTAGATGCCTCCGCTAAAGGTGTCGCAGGAATCCATAGTTCCGCTCTTGTAGCCGGTATTGAACCACTTCTGGCGCTGGGCGGAAGAGCCGTGCGTCCAAGTCTCGGGGGTCACCTTACCCTGGAATTCCTTCTGAATGCGGTCATCGCCGACCGCTGCCGCCGCGTCCAAGCCATCGGCGATGTCCTGTTCCGAAAGGCTGAGGAAGAAGCCGGTAGAAACGGCGTTGTGCGCCCAGACTCCCGCCAGGCAGTCCGCCTGAAGCTCGGAGCGCACCGACTTGCTGGTCGGACCCTCACGGTCGCTACCGATTTTTCCCAGGGTTCCTTCGAGGTCCTGGACGTGGTGCCCATATTCGTGGGCTAAGACATACGCCTCTGCGAACGGGCCGCCCTTCGCTCCAAACTTGCTGCGCAGCTCATCAAAGAAGCCGAGGTCGATATAGACCTTCTTATCGCCGGGGCAGTAGAAGGGACCGACCTCCGCACTGGCCGCACCACACGCTGTCTGCACCTGGCCAGTGAAAAACGTCGTTCTGATCGGTGTATAGCTTCGCCCGCGCTGCTTGTATTCGGTTGTCCAGTAATTCTGGATGCTGTTGACGAAGGCGACGATGCGACAGTCTTCGCGCTTTTCGGCGTCGGCGCCGGTTTTGCAGTTCTCTCCGATGGCGCTATCGGCCGGCGCCTCGCCGCCGGTCGTTTGATTTT
>JBDUAL010000370.1:0-3021 GCA_040004685.1 Anaerolineaceae bacterium
ATGCAGCCTAGTCTAGGAGCGTGCCGGTCGAGCGCGGACGGGGAGCGATGTGGAGTTGACTCGACCTGGCCGACTGGTTCTATAGGCCGTGCATCCATACCAGTGCCAATGATCGGCGCACCGTCGGCTGCAACGGCGCTAACGTTGCCCTGAACGCACGCTCTTCCGAAGTTCGACCGCCACGAACGGCGCGGCGGACGGAGTTTTAGCGCCGTTACCATCCTCGATCGTCAGGGCCATGGACGCGAAACGATCGATGGTGTCACCTGCTTCGATCCAGACTCCACCTGAGCCGCTGCGGAAAACGGTGCTGGGCTCGGCTCTGCCATCGCGGATAAACCACGCCTGATAGGCCTTTTCGGCCGGAAGCGCGGGCAAGTTCGCAACCCAAACGAAGGCGTCATGTTGGCCAGGAGCGCGGAGCAAGGTGACCGATGCCCCACCCTGTTCGCCGTGAGAGGTGGAGGCAGTGCCCTGCGCGAATGCCTGGACCAGGCTGGTCTGGCGTTCGTTGTTGCGGTTAGAGGCGGAGCCGCCAAAGAGGCTGGCGCCGAGAACACCGCCACTGACAAGTAGCGCGGCGGCGGCTGCCGCGATGGCGAGTGGCCACCGCCAGCCAGGGCGGCTGCGAGGGATTGCCCGAATCGGGCGCGGCTCGGCGGCGATGCGTCCGAGCAGCCCGGCCTTGATGGAGGGCGCCGGAGCGATGTCCTCGACGGCGAAGGGCAGTAGTTGGGCGACTCGACGCATCTGCGCTAGTTCGGCACCGCATTCCGCGCAACCGGCTACGTGGGCCCCAATATCAGCAGCTTCGCCTTCCGCGAGCGCGCCCAGAGCGAGTTCGGCAAGGAATTCCAAGGGATGCTCACTATTGTCAGTCAACCGTCACCAATCCCTTCGCCTCAAGGACGCCGCCCAGTTTCAACAATCCGAGCCGTAAGCGGCTTCGCACCGTGGGCGCTGGTACCCCGAGGATCGTCCCCACCTCCTGGCTGGAGAGGCCGTGGAAGTACACCAATTCGATTGCGCTGCGCTGTTCGCTGTTCAGTGCTTGCAAGGCGTCGCGCACCTGCGCGCCGAGCATTTCGCGTTCCGCGGTCACGTCAGTGCGCTCGCTATCGGCGACGTCCAGCGCGCCGTCCATTGTCGGTAGCTGCGGCACTCGGCGCCGCCGCCGGCGCAGTTCATCCAGGCAGAGGTTTCGCGTGATGGACAAGATCCAGCCGCCGACTCCCGCCTTCGTGCGGTCGTACTGACCGGCGTTGCGCCAGACACGTACGAACGTTTCTTGGACGGCTTCCTCCGCGTCGCGTTCGGCGCCAAGGATCCGGACGGAGAATGCGAAGCACTGGCGATGGAAGCGATCGTAGAGAACGGAGAGCGCCGCATCCTGGCCAGAGGCAGTGGCAGACACCAGTTCTGTGTCCTCGGCCAGCGAATAATCACTCATTCCTACCAATCTACGTTCCAGACGTTGAACCCGATCATTGCGGAGATGGTAATCGGCATTCAGTCCTCCCGAGGGCCGCCGACCCTATGTGAGCGCGCCGTTCTTCGAAAGGAGTTCCTTGAGGGCGCCCAGGGATTCAACCGGACGAGGACCGAGCGTGTCGAGAGCGTCGATCACGTCGTCGTTGGCGTTCTGGGCGTACGCGAGATCAACGAGATCGCCGCGGTCCGGCATCAATCCCTGGTCGAACCAATCCTTCACCAGTGCTTCGACGTCAGACCAATTCGCCTTCGCCAATTCGGACTCCTTACGCGATCGGGTGTGGGCGCGCCGCCAAACGGCGTGCCTGCGGGACGACTAGCTAAAGAGCTCGCCCCTGGGCGGCGCGTCGTAGTTGATGTACGGAGGCCACAGAGTTTCGAGTTCGGCACGAATGGGGTCGCCGTCTGGGAGGTAGCGATGGAACTGCGGTTCCACGTCGCGGCGCTGCCAGCCTTTGCCAATGGTGTCGAGCTTGATCTTGTCCTGAAGGAGCATGATCCCGGTAAGCAGGGACTCCGGCCTCGGTGGACAGCCGGGCACGTAGACGTCCACAGGGAGGAGCGTGTTGACACCGGGGGTAACGCTGTAGGCGTAGGCGAACGGGCCACCCATAATCGCGCAGCCGCCCATGGCTAACGCCCACTTCGGTTCCGGCATCTGAAGCCAGATGCGGCGCACAGCTGGGGCCATCTTCCAGGTCACGGTGCCGGGAACGATGAGGAGGTCAGCCTGTCTCGGGGACGCCCGAAAGATCTCCGCCCCAAAGCGCGCCAAGTCGTAACGTGGGGTGACGGTGGCGATCATCTCCATGGCGCAACAGGCGAGCCCGAACATCGCTGGCCAGAGCGAAGACCGCCGTGCCCAGTTGAGCACCTGATCCACGCTCGTGACGAGGATGTTCTGTTGGACCTCCTCCTCGATCGCGGTATCGAGTGAAAGGAGAGGGAGTGGTTGGTAGACTCTGTTCGTCTGCTGGACCATGCTCGTGCAGTCTATCACAAGCTTACCAGCGAACCCGCAGGTGCTGCCGGCGACAGACATACTCCTTAGCGCCGGCTCATGTGGAGCTGTCCATCGTTGATCGGCTCATCGATGTAGAGTTCGCCGTTTCGAATCTTGATGTTGTAGCCGCAATCTGGATTGGTACAGACCCAGGCCTTGAAGTGGATGGGAGCGCCCTGGCTCCCAAAATCGGAAAACGGCACCAGGTCGCCATCAGCACACTTACGACACTTCGGAAACTGATACATCCCACCCCCCTGTCAGCGCGGGATACTACCAGCCGATCTTTACGCGGGCAATGCATTGAGGGAGGAGTGCGACCGAAGCGGACTATTCCTGGATATCGCGCCGCTGGAATCGCCAGAACAACGCGACTGCGAATGTTGCCATCCAGAGCGCGAGCACCAAGCCGCCGCGCCACACTGGCGGGCCAGTACCCGGGATTTGGAAGGGGCCGCCTTCCCCGCTTCGGCCGAGGACGCCGTTGGCGCGCATCAGGGCGTCACCGTTGACGTTGAAGAGGGCGT
>JBDUAL010000371.1:0-3021 GCA_040004685.1 Anaerolineaceae bacterium
GATCGCCTGGTACCTGCGCCAACTGAGCAAGGTCCTCAATGTTTTGAGCGACGACGAACTCGAAAAGCTGATACCGATGCTCACCGAACGCAACTTTCACGCCCGACAGGTTCTGTTCTCCGCCGGAGACCCCGCCGAGCGCGTTTACCTCATCCTGAAGGGACGGGTGAAGATCTACCAGGTTGCCGAAAACGGCAAAGAGATCATCCTCGACGTCGTTGGTAAGGGCGGCGTCGTTGGTGATATGGCGATTGTCGAAGATGGTGAACGAACCGCGTGTGCCTCTGCAATCGACGAAACCGTCGCGGTAAGCATCACCTGGGAGGACTTCTCCCACCTTCTCCATCAGTCGCCCAAGCTCGGCTTCGCGATGATGGAGTTGATGGCGCATCGTCTCGCCGGGATGCAGCGAACATTCATGAACATCGTGTCCAAGCCGGTTTCCGCACGCCTCGCCGATACTCTGTTGAATCGCCAGGAGGACGGGGCCATCCACCTCGGCCTCACCCATCAGGAACTCGCCCAAACCATCGGCACCAGCCGCGAAACAGTCACGGCACTGCTCAGCCGGTTCGTTTCGCTTGGCGCTATCACGCCCATCCCCGACGGTTACAGGGTCACCGACGAAGACGTGCTTGATGACATCGCAAACGGCGAGTTGTCAGTTTCGCCTCGTCATCCGGTAGGAGTGCAGGCGAGTACCATACTGCCCTGATGGCTGAACTGGGTAAAGGCACATCCGCAGGCGCGACATCGCCCCCCGGCGGCATGGTGCCCGGGCGGGCGGGCCCCGCGTTGATCGCCCACGGGGCCGGCAACTCTCCGGTTCGGGTCGCATCAGCGACCGAAGAGGGCGCCGATTTTCTCGAAGTCGATCTCTGGCTCCACCACGGGCGATTTGAGGCGCGGCACGAGCGTGCGGTCTACCCCATCCCGCTCCTGTTCGAAAAGTGGTACCTCCGTTGGGCCCCGAAGAGGCCGTTCGGACTCGCCGAACTGCTCGGGGCCGCTGCCGGCCGCGCTCGTGTTTTTCTCGATATGAAGAGCGGAGGCGAAGAGGCCGCGCGTCTCCTTTGTCGCTCGATCGAAGCTGCTGGCGCCGTTCCGCGCATTGCAGCTTCGGCCCAACAATGGCGATTCCTGCGCGCAATTCACGCCATCGTCCCTGAGGTCGAGACTTTCTACTCGATCGACGTTCAGGCGAAGCTGGATCTCTTCCTTTCCGTTCACGAACGCGACCGCCAGCCGAAGGGTGTCTCCTGCCGCCATTTCCTTTTGAGTGCGGAAGTCGTCCAGCGCCTCCACGAGCGGGATCTCTGGGTGAACGCGTGGACGGTTGACGACGTAGAGCGCGCGCAGCTGCTCGCGGCCTGGGGCGTCGACGCCATTACGACCAACCATGTGGGCGACCTCCGCAAAGCTCTTGTGCGGCCGTGACGCCGCTTTCGGTGTACGTTCACATCCCCTTCTGCACCGTTAAGTGCGGCTACTGCGACTTCAACGCCTACGCAGGCATGGACGGCCTAAAGACTTCGTACGAACAGGCGTTGGCAGCGGAGATCGGTGCCTGGTGTCACGCTTTCGAGGGTCGCGAAGTGATAACCATTGGGTTCGGTGGCGGCACCCCCGGTGAGATGCAGCCCAGCGCGATCGGAACGGTGATCGAAAGCATCCGCCGTCGGTCGTTCTTCGCCGGTGATGCCGAGATCAGCCTGGAGGCGAATCCCGGTACGACGTCCCTCGAGTACCTCCAGGCGTTGCGCGCTGCGGGCGTGAATCGCATCTCTTTCGGTGCGCAGAGCTTCGACGCTGCTGAACTCGTGTTCCTCGACCGCATCCACTCATCGCAGGCGATCGGCGCCGCCGTCCAGCTCGCGCGGCGAGCTGGCATCGAGAGCGTGGGGCTGGACCTGATCTACGGGCTGCCTGGCCAGCAGATGGCCTCCTGGTTGCGCTCGCTGGAAGCGGCAATTGACGTCGCGCCGGACCATCTCTCGTGCTACGCCCTGACCGTTGAGGATGGCACCCCGCTGGCGAAGCGCGTTGCCCGCGGCGAGGTGGTTCCCCTCGATTCAGACGAAGTCGCCGACATGTACGAGATGGCAGGCGACCGCCTTTGCGCCGGTGGGTTTCGCCAGTACGAGATTTCGAACTGGGCGCAAACGGGCCATGAATCGCGCCATAACCAGGTGTACTGGACGGACGGGGACTACCTTGGCGTCGGCGCGGGCGCCCACGGCTTCGTGGGCGGCGAACGCTACGAAAACATGGCCCACCCGCGCGCCTACATTGATGCGGCATTGCTTCTCCGCGCTTCCGGCGAGCGGCCGAACACGGTGATCCGCGCCTACCGCCCCAACCAGTCCACCGCGATATTCGATTGGGTGACACTCGCCCTCAGGCGAATCGAGGGATTCGAGCCCGCACAATTCGAGCAGCGCTTCGGCAGAACGGTGACAGACGTGCTGGGGGACCCGCTCGGTCAGTGCACTGCCGCCGGTATCCTCCAGTGCGGCGACCGCGTGCAACTCACCAGCCGTGGCCGCTTGATGCATGGCGAAGTGGCCGTGCGCATTCTCGCCCACTTGGAGCGCAAGGGCTCACGATTAGGGCGAGTCGGGGGCGACGAGCTACGGCTGGCCGATCAGGACGAGGAAGGCAGCCGGCGGTAGCACGACTCGACCAGTTCGCGTGCGTCCAGGAGAAGATCCGCGGCAACCTTCTCGGTCTAGTTCGCCATTGGATTGCCACCAGCCACCGCAGGACACAAGCTCGCGACGAAGTTCGGGCTCAGGCGGGCAGCTGCGTCGATGACCGTTGTCGGGGCATCCAGGAGGGTCGCGAGCTCGACAAGGTTGTGCGTCCTCGGCGGCAGGCCGTCAGCGGCCACCAGCCAGAGCCCCTTCAGCGCCTGTTCGGCGGCCTGGTGACCGAGCAGTCCCGTTACGTAGTAGCCGCCGTTTCCCAGCGCCAGCTCAGCGTTCACCAGGTGAGCGGTCGCCAGGCCGAGCCAGTTTCGCC
>JBDUAL010000372.1:0-3011 GCA_040004685.1 Anaerolineaceae bacterium
GTCTCGGAGCTGTGGGCCTAGCGGCGCAAGGTTGGTCGCGGAGCGAGCCAACTTTCCCCGCGCCTATCCGCGCGTGATCTACACTGAAAAGCACTATGGCGAGACTTGGATTCATTAACCGCATTCTCGGCGATTCGAACGAGAAAGAGATCAAACGCCTGACCGAGATCAGCGACGACGTTGTGGCGCTGGACGATGAAACGGCGGCGCTCAGCGACGAGGCGCTTTTTGCAAAGTCCGGCGAGTTCAAGGCGCGCTTCACGGAGGGCGAGGATCTCGACGAGCTGCTGCCCGAGGCGTTCGCCGTTGCGCGCGAGGTGGCCTGGCGAAAAGTCGGCCAGAAGCCGTACGAAGTGCAGCTAATCGGCGGCGTGGTGCTTCACGAAGGCAAGATCGCCGAGATGAAGACCGGCGAAGGCAAGACGCTGACGGCTGTTGCGCCGCTCTACCTGAACGCGCTTGCGGGGCGCGGCGCCCACCTGATTACGGTGAACGACTACCTGGCCCGGCGCGACGCGGTCTGGTACGGCCCGGTCTACCAGGCGCTCGGCATGAGCATTGGCGTAATCCAGAACAACATGGTTTCGTACCTTTATGAGCCCGGCTACAAGCCCGGCGAAGAGGGCAGTACGGGTGGGCTCGAAGACTTGCGACCGTGCAGCCGCCGCGACGTTTACCACGCGGACATCACCTACGGCACGAATAACGAGTTCGGTTTCGACTATCTCCGCGACAACATGGTGCGCGACCACGCTGAGAAATCGCAGCGCGACCTCTACTTCGCAATCGTGGACGAAGTGGACAACATCCTGATCGACGAAGCGCGGACGCCGCTGATCATCAGCGGAAACGCGGAGGAGGCGAGCGGGACGTATCTGAAGTTCGCGCGCGCGGCGAAGATGCTGGTCGAGGACGAGGACTTCATGGTGGACCACAAGTCCAAGCATGTGGCACTCACCGAGACGGGCATCACCAACATCGAGCGGGCTCTCGGTATCGCCAATGTGTTCGAGGGCAATTCGAACCTTGCGAAGCACCTTGAAGCGGCGCTGGACGCCGAGGCGCTGAAGCGCGTTGACCGTGACTATGTCGTCAAAGACGGCGAGATCATCATCGTGGACGAGTTTACCGGGCGCCTTATGCCGGGTCGGCGCTGGAGCCACGGCATCCACCAGGCGGTGGAAGCGAAAGAGGGCCTCCAGGTCCAGCGCGAGTCCGTGACCTACGCCACGATCACTTTCCAGAACCTCTTCCGGCTCTACGAAAAGCTGGCCGGAATGACCGGTACCGCCGAGACCGAAGCGGAAGAGTTTTCGAAGATCTACGAACTCGACGTGGTGGTTGTGCCGACGCACCGGCCGATGGTGCGCAAGGACAGCCAGGACATCGTCTACATCAACGAGCGGGCGAAGTTCAACGCCGTTGTCGACGAAATCGAGTCGCTCAACAGAGAGGGCCGCCCGGTGTTGGTTGGTACCACCTCGATTGAGAAATCGGAGTACCTGGCCAGCCTTCTGCTGCGCAAGGGCATCAGCCACGAGGTGCTCAATGCGAAGCAGCACGAGCGTGAGGCGCACATCATCGAAGATGCGGGGCAGCGAGCGTCCGTGACCATCGCCACGAACATGGCCGGCCGCGGTACGGACATCAAGCTCGGCGACGGGATCGCGGACATCGGCGGGCTGCACGTCATCGGCACCGAGCGCCACGAATCGCGGCGTATCGATAACCAGCTTCGGGGGCGCGCCGGACGCCAGGGCGACCCGGGCTCCAGCCGCTTCTTCGTCTCGTTTGGCGACGACATCATGAAGCGCTTCGCCCCCGAATGGGTGCCCGGCATGATGGCAAAACTCGGGATGACCGAGGAGATGCCGCTCGAATCGCGGATGGTGACTCGCGCTATCGAACAGGCGCAGACGAAGGTCGAAGGCCACAACTTCGATATCCGCAAGCGGCTGGTCGAGTTCGACGACGTGATCAACGAGCATCGCAAGCAGATCTACGGCCAGCGCGAGATGATCCTCGAAGGCGTAGACACGCGCGCCAACATCGTCGGTATGCTGATTGATGAGCTCGATCATCTCTTCCAAACGGTCACGGGCGGCGACCTGGAGTCCCTCGAACTGCTGCAGAACGAACTGCGCGAGATCCTCATGGCCGAAGACCTGCCGAGCGTGGAAGAGTTGCAGGAGCTAAAGGAAGAGGCCAAGGACGAGGTACTGGACCGCGCCGAGGACCGCTACGAGCAGGTAGAGGAGATGGTTGGGGCGGAGAGCATGCGCAAGGTGGAGCACTGGCTACTGCTCGAATCGATCGACCAGCACTGGCGCGAACACCTGACGGCGATCGAAGAGCTGCGGCAAAGCATCGGCCTCCAGGCGTACGCCCAGATCGACCCATTGGTGGCGTTCAAGCGCGAGGGCCACGACATGTACCAGCAGCTTGTGGCGAACATTCGCAAGCAGGTAGCGCGCACGGTCTTCAAGGTGAAGATCGTCGAGCAGCCGTCCGCGCCGCCTCCCCCCGAGATGGTTGCGATCCACCCCGGCAGCGACGAGGCAGGGCCCGAGACGCCCCAGGGCGGCCCGGTGGCGAAACCTGTGCTCGCTCGTTCGAGCGCACCGGCGGTGAATCAGCTGCGCACCAACCGCGACGACGCCCCGGCCCGCCAGGTGGGCACGCGCGTCGCCACGGCGCCGAAAGTCGGCCGCAACGACCCCTGTCACTGCGGCAGCGGCCTGAAGTTCAAGAAGTGCCACGGCGCGACGGCGTGATGCTGTTTCACGTCACGCTCGAGACCGTTGAAGATGGATGGGTAGTGGCTGGGTGCCCCACGCGGCCAGGTTGTCTCTCCCACCAGGGCAAACACTAGCAAGAGGCGCTCCGGAACATCAGAGAGGCGATCACCGCGTGGCTCCGGGCTGAGGATAATGGCCTTAGCCGCCTAGCCCAGCTTCACGCCGATATCGAACGTGCCTGCGTAGCCGTTGCCGCTCTTGGTAAGGGGCAGG
>JBDUAL010000373.1:0-3010 GCA_040004685.1 Anaerolineaceae bacterium
CCGCAAAGCTGCGCAGTTCACGCAAAATCCCCTGGTGGCCGATGACTGGCTCCATGGCCCTAGGGTAGCCTTGCGGGCTGGCCGTTGGCCATTGCTGGGGCGGTGGCTGTAGGCGCCTGTCACCTGTCTGTATCTGACAGGTCGGCCTCGCCTCACCCCGCCACGTACGCGCGCCGGGCTCGCACACGGTTGCGGCGAGCGTGCTGAATGAGCAGCTGGCGGAAAGCGACCTCGCGGGCGCGGGCCCAGGCGAGGAACTGCGCGGGCACTTCGTTGCCTCCCGTGTTGAGGCGGTCGATCGCGGCCGCGCCCAGTTCGAGCACCGCGAAAGCGGAGGCGCCAGTCGCTACGATATCTTCCTGGACGCCGGTCAGCGTGGTGCCGCTGCCATCGAGCGTGTGCTGAGCGGTATAGGAGATGGTCACCGGAAGGGCGCTGGCAGGGGCGGTGTCGATCAGCAGCGAAAGCGTCGACGCCCACAGAGAAAACTGGACATAGGAGGGCGGGAACTGGCCCACCGGATGCTCCGCCGCCTCGACCTCGATCAACCCGCTGAGCGACGCGAGGCTGAGGTCGCGGCTGCCGGGGGTGGTGTTCAGCGTGGCAGAGGCCTCGCGCGGGATCGAACGGCTGGTTTCGTCGAGTGCGCGCTGGATGTGGCGATCCAGCTCGCTGTCAGTCCAGCGGTAGTTGGCGGCATCGGTATCGCGAAGGTCCTGGCGCACGCGGGTGCGGATGCTGGTGATTGTGGTCATGGGGCGAGCATCCGGGCGCGGTGCTGCGAACGCCAAGGGGAGCGTGTCACTTGCGGGGGTGGGCGGCACTAGCGCCGGCGGGGGAGGCTCAACGCGAGTGTGAGGATGACGCCGACGGGCACCGCGAACTCGACGAAGCCCGTGCCGCGCATCGATGCCAACGCGTAGCCCACGCCAACAACCGTGAGAACACCACCGGCGAGAATCATTGAATCGCCAACGATGAAGTCCCACCAGAACAGGCCAAAGCCCTTCAGGTATCTCACGCGACGGGCTCCTCAACAGGGGCCGCGAGCCCGGGCTTCGGCTTCAAGTACCAGACCAGCGCGGCCGAGACCGTCGCATAGGCAGCGACGAGGGCGACGATCGTGGGGTCCTGCAGGGTCCACTCCACGCCGACGCCTTCGCCCACCCAGAACGTCCCGAAGGCCGAAAGCAGCAAGCCGACGGCGTACTTGATCGTATTCTCCGGGACGCGGCTGAGCGGCTTGTGGACGATCAGGCCGGTTCCCACAACCAGGATCAGCCCGACACTCGCGCCCGCGATCGGAAGGTCGAATCGGCCCTCGTTCGCGCCAAAGGTGAGGACGATGAAGGCCACCTCCAGGCCTTCGAGAAAGACTCCTTTGAACGCTACCGTGAAACCCGTCCAGTCGAACGAGTTGGGGTCCTTACCTTCGCGGCGGAGCATGCGCACTTCGTCTTCATAGATCTGCGCCTCGTCATGTTTTGCCTTCAGGCCAGAAGACCGCAGCACCGCTTTGCGCAGCCACTGCAAGCCGAAGATCAGCAGTAGTGTGCCAATCGTCACGCGCAAGACATCGATCGGCACGTAGTTGACGAGTGAAGGGCCAAAGACAACGACGACGATGGTCAGGCTAACCAGCCCCGCGCCAACGCCGAGCAGCGCCGGGCGCCAGCTTCGCGTCACGCCCACGGCGAGCACGATCGTCAGCGCCTCCACCATCTCTACGCTGGAGGCGAGGAGAGCCGCGAGGAACTGGAGGATGTCGCTTGTCATCGCGTGGCCCAGTGTTGGGGCAACGGCGCAGGATCGCAACCGGAGACATCCGTGGCTCGGATCGTCGCCTACTTCGCGGTCTGTTCGGCGTAGAAGCTGTAGCCGCCGCCAAAGATGCGCACCCGCCCGCCATCCACCTCGATGATGCGATCCACCAGCCGGTCCAGCAGGTAGCGGTCGTGCGAGACGACGATGACCGTGCCGGTGAAGGCGTCGAGCGCCTGTTCGAGCACTTCCGCAGCAGGGATATCGAGGTTGTTCGTTGGCTCATCGAGCAACAGGCAGTTGGCGCCGAGCTGCATCAGCCGAGCGAGCTGGACGCGGCTCTTTTCGCCGCCGCTGAGCTTTGCGATCGGCTGGGTGGTGGCTGCATAAGGGATCAGGAAGCGCTGTAGCTGGGCCACCGCCTCGCCTTCGAACATCGGGCGCGTCTCGCGCAGCGCCTCGATCGGCGTCTGGCGGAAGTCGAGCGTCTCGTGCTCCTGGGCGTAGTAGCCGGTCTTGATGCTGGGGCCTACCCAAACCTCGCCCGAATCCGCCTCCATCTGGCCGAGGATGAGCTTGAGCAAGACGGACTTGCCAGCGCCGTTCGGGCCGACGATGCCCACCCGCTCGCCGTTCATAATCGTGCCAGACGCACCGCGCAGGATGACGTTCTCGGCGAACGCCTTGTCCACGTTGCGCAACTCCACCGCCTTCGCGCCGCCGCGCTGCGAGGGGCGAAAGCTGAGCATCATCTTGCGCCGTTCCAGCACCGGCCGTTCGACCTTCTCCATGCGGTCGATCTGGCGCTGCTTGTTATCGGCCTGGCGTTTGTGGCGCTGATCCAAGACCATCCGCGCCCACAAACGGAAGCGCGCGACTGCCGCCTCCAACCGTTCGATCTCCTGCTGCTGCGAGCTGTAGACCTGCGACTGCCGCACCTGGGCAAGCTCTTTCTGGGTCGCGTAGCTGGAGTAGTTGCCCTCCCAGCGCTTCAGCGCCATCCCCTTCTCTTGCGAATACTCGAATTCGACGATCACGTTTACGGTCTCATCCAGCAGGTAGCGGTCGTGCGAGACGACCACAACGGTGCCCCCAAAATCGCGGATCACCCTCTCGAGCATCGCCTTGCGGTCCAGGTCCAGGTGGTTGTCTGGTTCGTCGAGCAGCAGCAGGTCCGGGCTCGAAAGCAAGCAGCGGGCGATGCCGACGAGCTTGCGCTGGCCGCCGCTGAGCACCTCCATCGGACGGA
>JBDUAL010000374.1:0-3002 GCA_040004685.1 Anaerolineaceae bacterium
GCTGAATACAGTGTCGGGAAGATTTCGATCTCGGTGATCTCCGACGGGTACATCAAGCTGGACGGCGGCGCCGTCTTCGGCCTCATCCCACGAGTAATGTGGGAACCGGTTGTGGGGCGAGACCAGATCGACGAGAACTACCGCATCCCGCTGGGGCTGAATTGCATGGTCGTACGTAGCGGCTCGGAAGTGTTGCTGGTGGATACCGGAATGGGCAATAAGCACAGTGCGGTGGTGCGGCGCGGGTTTCCCGGCGACTACGGGTACCTGCTCGAAGGCCTGGCCGGACTCGGCCTGGCGCCCGCTGACGTGACCGCGGTGGCAAACACGCATTTGCACGCCGACCACTGCGGCTGGAACACCATCAAGCGCGGAGGCAAGCTCGTCTCGACGTTTCCGAACGCCCGCTACTACATCCAGGCGGGCGAATACGAAGTGGCGTTGCACCCAAACGAGCGCACGCGTGGCACCTACTTCGCCGAAAACTTTGAGCCGTTGGCGGCGAGCGGGCAGCTGGACCTGGTTTCCGGCGAGCGCGAAATCATCCCGGGCGTGCATTTTCTGCCGACGCCGGGCCACACAGCGGACCACGCCGCGCTCGTCGTGGCGTCAGGCGGCGAGACGGCGATCTACACCGGCGATCTCGTGCACCACGAGGTGCAGGCGGAACGACCGGCTTGGATCGCGGCGTTCGACATCCTGCCGCTGGTGACACTGGAGACGAAGAAGCGGCTGGTCGAGCGGGCGATCCGCGAAAACGCACTCCTGATCTGCGTCCACAACGCCTTCCCAGGCACTGGCCGCCTGACCGAACAGAACGGTCGCCGGACGTTTGTGCGCGAATGACCGACGACCAGCTGCGCGTGTATCACCTTGCCTTGCGCGACTTGCACGCGCAGGCTGGCGCCGTCTTCGGCATCGAACGAGGCTGGTCGCTGCCAGAGCACTATGGAGACGCCGAAGCAGAGCACGCCGCTCTGCGGTCCGGCGCGGCAATCCTCGACCGGTCGCAGCGCAGCCGGTTTATAGTCACCGGAACCGACGCCCTCGACATCCTTCGGGCGGTCTTCGCGGGCCACGTGGAAGAGCTAGAAGAAGGTCGCGCCATGCGCACCGTTGCGCTCGGTGACGACGGCAGCATCCTAGACGTTGCACTCATCGCGCGCACCGGCGGCATTGCCTACCTGGTCACAGGGGAACCCACCCAGCGGTTCGAAACGCTGGCGCGGATGCAGGCCGCAGTGCAGCCAGACTGGGACGCATCGATCGGCGACCGCACGGAGACAACGTGTCTCATCGGGCTGGCCGGGCCCGCGGCGCAGGCGATGGCCCGGCAACACCTGTCTGAGGGGCTGCCCGCGCGGATGCAACTGATGCACACGACAACATTCGAATTCCACGGGTTTCGGACTTTGGCGATACGCACGAGCGACACGGGCGAGGACGGGTTCGAATTGATGCTTGCCCCCGCGGTCGCGCAGCACGTCATCGAAACACTGAGGGAAGCAGGCATCCCGCTCATCGGTGTTGTCGCCCAGGAGATAGCGCGCGTCGAGGCGTGCATCCCGGCATTCGTGCCAGACCTGGAACCGGGACTCTCGCCGGGGGAAGCCGACCTGGACGTGCTCCTGGGCATCGACCCAGGGCGGGAGGGGCGAACATTGGCGGCTCTCCTCTTCGAAGGCGAGCCGGTGCCCACGGGAACGCCGATCGTGCACCGCGGGGCGGCCGTCGGCGAGGTACGGTCGTGCCTCCGTTCGAGCAGCTTGAATGCGACGATCGGGCTTGGCCTGATCGAGAATCGCCACGCCTTCCCGGGCCAGGAGTTGGACGCCAAGGGCGTGACGGCCCACGTTGTGATGAAACCATTTTTTCGCCGGAGAGTTGCCCAATGATGCCTGATATGGGGTCGTATCGAGAGCCCGAGTGGGCCCACTTGAAGGAGCTGAGACTTGGTGACGCCTGGCTGGCGCGCTGGATCAAGGATGAAGCGCTGCCCGCCGACGTGCCGGTGGGCTATGCCTACGGTCTGGTGTTCTTTGGCGACAAAGGTTATGTCACCAGAATGGAGTCGGCGACTGCGTGGGGCACGGTCGAAGGCGTGCCGAACGGGACCGCCATCGAGCCGTATCTCAAGCAGGCGGCGAGGGAGCAGACCGGCGCCACCATCGGCCGTCTTGAGCTAGTGGGCTTTCTCTACTGCAAGGCAACCAGCTACAACCCAGACTACGAAGCTGGCGACGCGACAACGCGCCCGATCTACGTGCTGGTCGCCTCCAAGATGAATGACGTCCCAGATGGCAGTGGGTTTGTGCGCCGACGGCTGCCGTTGAACGAATACCTAATGGCGCTTCGCGATCGCTACCCCGAGATCGGCAAACACATCACCGAGGCCTCGGAGAAGTATTCGATCATGCGGGCACGCGGCGAGGCCTAAGCGGAGATGTTGAACAGGTCGGCGCGGATCGCGTCTCGCAGACCTCGATAACCAACGAGCTGGACGCCGCCCGCCTCGAGGCTTCGGTGAAGCTTGCCCTCGGCGAAAAGTTCATAGTCTGCCACGCGAGTCTCCCAACCCACGATGCCATCGCGTAACTCTGGAGTGTCGTGCGCAGGGTGAATGAGGAAGTGCGTGAATCCGGGCTGGAGGCCACGGAGCAGAGTCGCAAAGAGTGCCTCTTTCGCCGCGCGGTCCGGGCCGTAGGTTTGGTGGATCAGTTCATCGATCACCGGGACTCCGGCGGCCTCCATCTCAGTGATGGCCGAACGCCCGCGAAACGATGAGGGAATGAACGTCGGCAGTCCCAGCTCGACGGCGAGGCCCGTCCACGCGGGAAGGAATTGATGATAGAAGACAGTCCCCATATGCGAATCGAGATGCGTCACATCGATGCCGACCTCCAGGGCCAATTCCACTTGCGCGCGAAGTTCCCGCGCCGCCTCTTCGGGGTCTGCGCGCGCAACCACCTCAGCGGCGGTCATCGGCAGGAAGCCGTCTTTGT
>JBDUAL010000375.1:0-3002 GCA_040004685.1 Anaerolineaceae bacterium
CCAGCGAGGGTTCCGCCTAGCTTCATGTTCAACGGGTCAGCAAACACCGCTCCGAGTTGGAGCGCCTCTCTGTAGTTTCCTATCAGCCTCGTGAGGTACATCGTGAGCTGGGCGTGCTTTTTCGAGACGGACATCATTGGGATAACCGGCCATTCACCCACGCCGTGTGTTCGGGTATTTCGGGCGCGTTCAGGTACTCCTCGTACGTCATCGGAGGGTACTGGTCCCGAACTGCGGTCCCGCGCGTCTGCCTCACCCGTTCATCATACTTCCGCCTACTCCCTCGGCGCCGTGTACTGGAACGCCGCCCGTCGCCCAACATAGACCGCGACGCGCTGTACGAGGCCCGGGATCCGCTCCCACTTTGGCGCCACCGGCCGCGGCTCGCGACAGAACTCGATGAGCGGGCGCATCGTCTCCTCCCACTGCAATCCCGGGCGGGCGGCGGCGAGGTTCGCTTTGCACTGGGCGTGGAACTCACGGTCGTCCACCAGTTTTTCGATGGCGCTCGCGAGCGCCGGCGCGTTCTCCTGCGGGACAACCAGCCCCCAGCCACGGTTCGCCACATCCTCGGCCAGCACGTCGCCGTGCGTGCAGATGAACGGCAGTTCTGCCCAGATAAGGTCGACGAATCGCGTGCGATGGCTGTACCGCGTTTCCAGGTTGTCGAAGTAGGAGCAGACGCTGATATCGGCCTCCTGCACGTAGCGCTTTGCGGTTTCGTGGCTAACCCAGCCTTCTTCGAAGAACACAGTCTTCCCGAGCTGGCCGTTGGCCGCAGCGATCGCCTTCGCGTCCTGGAAGCGAATGCCCCTGCCGAGCTCCGTCAGCCCGGGGTAGGCAGCCCCAAGGAAGAGCAGCTTGATGTCGTCGCGGTTGAGCAGCCGGAGCGCTTCAAGCAACGTAGCCGGGTCGTACCACTGGATGATGCCGCCGTTCCAAACGATGATCTTGTCGTTCTCGGCGAACCCCGGGTGGGCGCCGCGCAAGACCGGCCGGTGTGCCTCTGGGAGTTCGGGCCGAATGCCGTGCGGCGCAACATCTATGTAGCGGCGCAGCGTGGGATCCGCGTCATATACCGCTGGGGAGATCAGGCCGAGCGAGATCATCATCCCCAGGTAGCTGTCTCGCTGTCGTTCGTTGTTGACGATGACGAGGTCCGCCAGCGTCAGCTGCATCGCCAGGATGGCCCGTGTGCGCTGCACCCACGCGTGCTGCTTTCGGCCCGAAAACTGCTGTCGCCCAACCTCCATCCACTCCATCGCGTACTGAGTGAACAGATCAACCACGAACTTCTTCTTCGGAAAGAAGGCCGCAACCTGAGGGGGTAGCCCGCTGGAGATGATGATGTCATGGTCTTTGACCAGCCCTAATACGTTCCGGCCCGTCCAGCGGACGATCTTGAATGGCGCGCCTGCCGGCGTCGGTACGTCCGGGTTCGGACCGGCGAGCGTCACCTGGGCGCCCGCGATCTGTTTAGCCAGGACATACGCCTGCGCGGTGGCGCGAATGCCGGGACTCGAAACGTGGCTGCCAAGATGACCACGGCAGAGAATGAGAATGCGAGGCGCCACGGCGGTAGCGTACGGAGCGCCGGGCGAAGGGGCGAGTGCGTTCGCCGCTATTCGCCGCGGCAACTCCCCGTTAGCGCTCGCCGCGCTAGGCTGAACCTGTCGCAGGCTGCGGCCCGGGGGATGCGTTGGACTGGTGGCGAATCTTCCATGTGCTGAGCATGATCTGGCTTGGCGCCGGGCTCGGGGCCACCTATCCACTGATCCTCAAGGCCTGGGCCACCAAAGACGTGAAGTACCAGATGTACTGCCTCGTCGAAGCGGCTGGCAACGAAACGCGCATCCTCCTGCCCGGCGCGATGGCAACCGGCATCACCGGCTTCTTCTGGGCCGTTTCAAGCAACTACAACTTCGTGCGCGACGGCTGGCTGCTGGCTCTGACTCTCATCTACGTTCTCGTCTACTTTGTCTGCTTGCCGCTGCTCGGATTCGGGCTGCGCCGAGCGCGGCTGGCGTCGCTGATCGCCACTAAGAAGGGCCAGCAGACGCCCGAATTGAAGAGCATCCTCGATGACCGCGTGCCGATCGTCTTCGGCACCGTGCTCGTCCTCAGCGTGCCGCTGCTTGCCTGGCTAGCGGTCTTCAAGCCTTTCTAGCGAAGGGGTTGGGGCGGTCCTTCGCCACCAACCCCTTCGCTGCGACCCGTGTCTTAAGCACAACGCACTTCGGCCCTTACTTCTTCACTCCGCTGAGTAAGGTCGTCGGGTCAATGATGACGCCCTGGCCGCTCGGGATCAGCGCGATCTGGATCTTGTCGCTCAACTTCTGGATCGCCTGGAACTGGATCACTTCAGGAGTGAGCGAGGCGGCGAGGGCCTTGTTAGCGGCCGCCTGGCCGTCGGCGCGTACCCTCGTCGATTCGGCTTCGCCTTTTGCCGTTTCCACCTGCTGCTGTGCCTCGAACTGGCTCTGCTTCACCTTCTCCTGCGCCCGCAGGGCGTCCTGAGTCGCGATCTGCTTGCCTTCGATCGACTTCTTGAAATCGTTGCTGAAGTCGATGTTGTCGAGCAACAGGTCCGTCACCGTAATCGAGAATGGCGCGAGCTCGGCGGTCAACTTGTCGCGCACGGTCTGGCGGATCTTCTCCCGGTTCGGAGCGATCTCGACGCCCGGATACTTCACCGTCTCCTCCTTCAGGAAGTTCACCAACCGCGGCTCGATCAATCGATCGAACCAATTCTCGCCAACCGTGCGATAAAGGTTCTGTACCGCGCCGGGGGAGACCGAGTAGTTGATCGTCGCCGTGATAAAGACGTCCTGGGTCTCCTGCGAGAAGCCCGAAACGTTTTCGAACTTGAACCGTTGCACCTGCACGCTCTGCGTCTTTGTCGACTGCCAGGGGAGGATGAACTGCAACCCCTCGCCCTTCTGTCCGACGATCTCGCCGAACTGATAGACAACCACAACGTGTCCCGCCTCAACCGTTTTGAC
>JBDUAL010000376.1:0-3001 GCA_040004685.1 Anaerolineaceae bacterium
GAAGATCAGGTCCGCGCCGCCGCCGTGGATGTCGATCTGCTCGCCCAGCTCCTGAAGGGCCATTGTTGAGCACTCGATGTGCCAACCGGGGCGGCCCGGACCCCACGGGCTCTCCCAGCTGGGCTCGCCGGGCTTAACCGCTTTCCAGAGGGCGAAGTCCAGTGGGTCATCCTTCAGTTCACTCTGATCGACGCGCGCGCCGCTCAGCAGGTCATCAATGTCGCGCTTGGAGAGCTTGCCGTAGTCGGCGTAGTTGCGGACGCGATAGTAGACGTCTCCGCCGGAGGGATAGGCGAAGCCCTTCGCGACCAGCCCGGCGATGAAGTCGATGATGCGTGGGACAGTCTCGGTGACGCGCGGGTAGGCGTGCGCGGGAAGCACGTTCATCGTTTCGATCTGGCGGAGGTAGGCGGCGATGTTCTCTTCGGCCAGCTCGGCCATGCTCACGCCCAGGCGCTGCGAACGGTCGATCAGCTTGTCGTCGATATCGGTGAAGTTCTGGATGTGCCGGACCGGGATCTGGCGCCAGTCGAGGTAGCGGCGAAGGACGTCGAAGACGATCGAGAAGAGGGCGTGGCCGACGTGGCTTTCGCTGTAGGGGGTGATCCCGCAGACGTAGAGTCGGACCACACCATCCGGCGCAAGGGGCACAAGTTCGATCTTTCCCGTGGTCAGGGTATCGGTCAGTCTCATGGCGAAAGGAAACCTCGGGGCAGCCTGCCCGGATCATGCTAGGAGAGACGAAGGATAAGGAGAACGCGAAAGATTGCGAGCCGCGCCCGAAGGCTACGAGCGGGGCATCGCCCGTGTACATCTACCGCGGCGGAGGGCGTCGTGCATCGTCATTCGAGGATAGCACGGACGGTGGCGAATCTTACTTTTTTCGCCGACCGTAGAAGGCATCTTCGGCCCTCGCTGGATCCTGGCGACGAGCAAGGAGGCTCTTGACCAACGTCCAGCCTCCAGCTCGAATAGGCGCATAGATGAGTCCGATGCCGAGGGCAGCGATGATCGCGGCGACGTCCTGTTTGTAAAGCCCGGAGACCAGGAGCACGCTGGCAACGGACTCAAGGACAATGAGGACGATCCAGGTCCGTCGGCGAATGCCACGCCATGTGACGGGAGGCGGCATGGCCCTAGGCTTCGGAGTTGGCATGGGCCTCTTCTGGGTGGTGGTTTTCGTGCAGCATGCCTAAGTGCTCTTCAACGTGCTCCACGAGCTCGTGCAGTTCCAGCACTTTTCGGTCGAGTTCGTTGAGGCGCTCCCACTCGGGGTCGGGGAGGCGTTGGATTGCGCCGTTCGAGTCATCATGAAAGGCGACAATGTGGCCAGGAACGCCGATCACGGTGGCATTCGCGGGGACGTTTGTGACAACCACAGAGCCGGCGCCGATGCGGGCGTTTTCTCCAACCTCGATTGCACCGATGACTTTCGCCCCGGCGCCGACGACGACGCGGTCGCGCAGGGCGCGATGGCGTTTAATGCGGCGCGTGCTTGTGCCGCCGAGAGTCACGCCCTGGTAGATCATCACGTCCGCGCCGATCTCGGCCGTCTCACCGATGACCACGCCCATACCGTGGTCGATGAAGAAGCGCGGGCCGATGATCGCCCCGGGATGGATTTCAATACCTGTCACGAATCGCGCGATGTGCATGATCCCGCGAGGCACCAATGGCACCCCTCTCATCTGCAAGGCGTGCGCGAAGCGGTGCGCTAGCCGCACGTGGAAGCCCGGATAGAACAGCACCACCTCGGCGGCCGTACGGGCCGCGGGATCCCGCGCCATGGTCGCCTTGATGTCGTCCCGAATCTCGCCTATCGCACTCATCCGATTCACCTTACGGGAGGAATCCCGTTTCGGCCACGGCTGGAGAATTGTTGGCTTTCAAAGCGGGGCTGGATGAGTGGACGCCGCATCCGGGCGGCGACACACCCGAACTACAGACCATCGAGCCGAAGGCTGTTCCGTGCGCCAGGCCGATTTCGGCGTTGCTATGTCCGTCGAAACCCGGGCCAGCATCGAGCAGGAGGGCATCACCAAGCTTCAATACGAAGAGTGGCTCCCCCAGGTATAATTCGAACCTGAAACCGGTCGGATTACGAATCACTCCTGCTTGTACCAGCGCAGCACCCGCAGCGCGCGCAGGGTGTTCCATCGGCTCGGCCGACCTTCGCCGTCGTCGATCTCGATCGCCATCGCGCCCGGATGCCGGTGCTCGAGCGCCCATCGGCCATCGACGTCACACTTCGACGCAACCAACGCGATCGCCTCGGCCGCGTACCGACGCACAGCGTCTTCGAAACCGTTGAGCAACGTTCCGCCGCGGTGGGCGTAGACGATAGCTCTTGGTGCAAGCAGGGGGCGAAGTCGCTCAGTTATGAGAATCTCGCCCGGATCGGCGTTCGCAGCGATGCGCGACGCCATCATCACGGTCGACCCGAACGGTCGCCGCCTTCGACGTTCAGACGAGTACCTGGTGCGGCTGTCCGTCCGTTCGAACCTCCAAGCTAACGCTCTTTCGCGTCGGAGGCGTCGACGCCCGCCCGTAACTGGCTGAGCAACTCTATGCCCATTCGGCGCCCGTTCGGGAATTGGTCATCTCGATCCCAGCGCCACGCGGCGACCATCGCCAGAATGAGGCCCCGGCACTCGCCGACCAGTTCTTGATCAGCGTTCGGGTAGTGCTCGCTCACCTTTTTGGGCACCCAGGCAAGGTCGAACTCGACGGGCCCGCGGACAGAGTTCTCGGAGTCTATGAAGAGCGGCCCGTTCTTCGTGCTGAGCACGTTGCCCGGGTGCGGCTCGCCGTGCAGCAGCTGCTCCGCGGCGCCTCGGTCAGCGGTTGTTCGTCTTAGGCTTCTTAAGGCGTTGCTGAGAAGCTCCCGGTCCGCGTCGGAGAGTGCCGGAGTTTGGTCGCGGCTTGCCACGAGTTGCTCGGCCTCCGCGACTCGATCCGTGAAGTGCGGCGTCGTGACATCGAGCTTCCGCATACCGGCATG
>JBDUAL010000377.1:0-2997 GCA_040004685.1 Anaerolineaceae bacterium
GGTTCAATCAGGTCAAGGTTCGAGGCGGTGAGGAGCGTGATGCAGAGCGATTTGCAGTCTCCGATGAGGCCGGTGGTGTAGTTCGTCTTGGAGAGCACCAGCAACAACCGCGGCCGGTCTGGGACGATTGAGGCGCCGAAGACGGAGACACAGATCTGGGCGTTTGGTCCGAGCGGTCCGTGGCTGCCCACCGCACAGAGCGGGGCCCAGAAGTTCGAAAGCAGCGTGTCGCGTGGCGGACCTGGCATGCCGCTCACTCTACCAGCGGCCGGATGAGCGGGTGCAGCAGTCAGCGCGCGCGGCGTAGAATCACGAGGTGAACGACTGCCTGTTCTGCCGCATGAACCGCGGGGAGATCCCGGTGGAGAAGATCGCGCAAAACGATCATGCGTTCGCGGTGCGAGACATCAACCCGCGCGCGCCGATTCACACACTCATCATTCCCAAGTTGCATGTGCCCAGCGCGCGCGAACTCGAATGGAGTCACGGAGAGCTGCTCACCGGTCTGTTCGCGTTAGCGAATGAAGCGGCCCGGCTGGAGGGCGTGTTTGATGGCGGCTACCGGCTCGCGTTTAACGTGGGTGACAACGCAGGGATGACAATTGCGCACCTGCACCTGCACCTCCTTGGTGGGCGAAAGCTTGGCCCGGAAGGTTGAACGGCAGCGCCGTGGGGGCGCAGATCGAGACGATCCGCGCCGCTTTCTTTGACCGGCCATCGAGACTAGTTCGCCACGTCGAACGGGTGGTTCTTGAAGCCGTGGATTTGGCCGATCGCTGGGGCGCCGATCCTGAACGCGCGGCGCTCGCGGGCTGGGGGCACGACCTTTTTCGCGCACTTTCCGGTGAGCAGCAGCTGAAATTGGCAAGGGAAGTGGGGCTCCTCGTGACTGCGCACGATGAAGCGGAGCCGGTAGTCCTCCACGGACCGAACGCGGCAATCGTCCTGCGCGAACGTTTCGCCGTGACCGATCACGACGCGCTCGCGGCGGTTCGCGATCACACGCTCGGAAGGCCGGAGATGCCGTTACTGGCGAAGATTATCCTGATCGCCGACAAAGTAGAGCCGCGCAAACGTGCGCGGACGCCGGTGATGCGTGAAATTCGGCGGCTGGCGCGGCGGGACCTCGACCTGGCACTGCTCTGCTGGGCGGATTGGAAGTGGGTGGAGGAGCGTGCACACGGCTGGGAGAGCCACTCACAACACTGGGAGGCACGGCGCCGCTGGGTCGCCGAGCACCACGCCGAAATCGGACTGCCGAAGCGCGTGGATGACGACGACGACGCCCAAACCGCCTGACGCGAGGCCTGCGCCGCGCTATGCTCGAAGCCGTATGAGATTCGAAGACAGGTTAGCCGGGCGCACCCGTCGCATGGAGGCGAGCGCCGTGCGGGAAATCCTGAAAGTCGCCTCCTCGCCCGGCGTCATTTCGCTGGCAGGCGGGTTGCCGGCGGCGGAGACCTTCCCGCTCGACATCATGGAGGAGCTGACCGGCACGGTGCTCGCCAAGTACGGCGCGAAGGCGCTGCAGTACGACGCCAGTGAAGGCTTTGCACCGCTACGCGAGGCACTGGTGCCCCACCTGGCGGCGCGCGACGTGACGGCCACCTTCGACCAGATCGTGGTCTTTAGCGGTTCTCAGGGGGTGCTCGATACAGCGGGCAAGATCTTCATCTCCCCGGGCGATTACGTCGCCGTTGAGGCGCCGACTTATCTCGGGGCGCTACAGGCGTTCAACCCCTACGAACCGCGCTACGTCGAGCTCGAAACAGACGATGGGGGCGTGATCCCGGAGTCGCTCGACCGCGTGCTGGCCACGAACACCGTGAAGTTCGTCTACCTGGTGCCGACATTCCAGAACCCCACCGGGCGCACGCTTTCGCTCGCCCGTCGCAGGCAGGTGGCGGAGATCCTGAAGCTTCACGATGCCCTCTTGCTCGAAGACGATCCCTACAGCGACCTGCGCTACACGGGTGAACGCGTCCCACCGATCAAGTCCCTGGCTCCGGAGCACGTGATCTATATCAGCACGCTTTCGAAGACGTTCGCGCCGGGACTGCGCGTGGGCTTTTGCGTGGCGCCAGAGGACACGCGGCAGTGGATGGTGATCGCCCGGCAAGGGGTCGACCTCCATACCAGCACCCTGGCGCAGGCACTCTCCGCCGAGTACATCGCTGGCGGATACCTCGACCGACAGCTGCCGCGCATCCTCGATATCTACCGCCCGCGGCAGCAGGCGATGCTCGCCGCGCTGGAACGGCACCTGCCGGAGGACTTCCAGTGGACCCACCCGGAAGGCGGGATGTTCGTCTGGATCCGGGCGTCAGCGGGAATCGATACGGAACGGCTCTACCCGCGGGTTGTTGAACGCGGTGTGGCCTTCGTGCCTGGCAAGTTCTTCTACGTACACCAGGAGGACGGCATCTCCACGCTGCGCATGAACTTCACGGCGGCCGACCCGGAGACGATCGACCGCGCGGTCTCGATCGTCGGGGATGTCATCGCCGAAGAGCTGGGCGCGCGGGTTTAGGCGTCAGTCTCCGAGGAATTCGTCCGCGATCCAGCCCACTTGTCCTGAGGGGCCGAGCACCGACTGCCAGAAGCGCGTCCCGTCGTTCGAACGCGCCTTGCCGGTGTTCACGATCGCGCCGTCGCCCAGGCAATCGAGGACCTGTGCGTTGAGCGAAGGCTCCCTTCTTAGGTTCACGCAATCGCCGTCTCCCTTGACTCGCGCCCAGATTGCGATGAATTCGGTGGAGACGACGAGTTGCGACCCAAGCGAACAGTCCGCCGAGTAGAACGGCGTGCCGATGAACGAGAGCGAACCCAGATCGTACGGGATGATCGCGGGATCCGCTCCCGCGGACACCTTGCCAGTCGTGCACCTGGACGGCCGCAGGTAGTCGGCGGTGACGAGAAGATCTCGTTCATTGAGCCAACCTGCGAGGAGCGGCGTGCCCGTCTCAACCTGGAGCACTTTCAGCGGCAATCCGATTG
>JBDUAL010000378.1:0-2993 GCA_040004685.1 Anaerolineaceae bacterium
TTGGACCCGCACTCCAAGCGCGAAGTCCAGGCCGCCATCCGGGACATCCGCGCAAAGCACGATGCGACCGTGCTTCTCAGCACGCACGACATGCAAGAAGCAGACGAACTCTGTGACCGCATCGCAATCGTCGATAGCGGCCGCGTGGTCGCGCTCGACACTCCGACTGCCCTCAAAGCGCTCGTCCGCGAAGTAAGTGGGCCAGAACCAACACTCGAAGACGTCTTCCTCAAGCTCACTGGCAAGAAACTGGAAGACGCGGATAAGGACACGCCGTGACTCTCGCCGCACCAATCCAGGAGCTGCGCGCCAGCTACGCGTTCGTCGAACGCAACGTCAACCTCGTCAAGCGCTACTGGGGGTGGGAGGTGGTGTGGGTGATGTACACCATCGCCAACTCCCTCGCCGTCGTATTCATCGCCCAGGGCGTCAACTCCGCCGTCGATCAGCCGGTGCTCAGCGCCGAAAGGGAGCAGGAACTGATCCTCTTCCTCGCGATCGGGGCACTCGTCTGGCACTACCTTGCCGTGGTGTTCGAAACCGTCAGCGACATGATCACCTGGGAGCGCTGGGAGGGGACGATCGAGTACACCTTCATGGCGCCCGTGCGGCGCAGTACGCACATGGTGGGCACAGCGCTCTTTTCGCTGGTGTACGGCCTGCTCCATACGGCGATCGTGCTCGTTGTTATCGTCCTCGTCTTCAGTGTCGATATGTCGAACGCGAACTACGTATCGGCAACGCTGGTCCTGGTCATCGGCAGCTTGAGCCTCGTCGGGATCGGGATCATGGGCGCGGTCCTGCCGCTCCTCTTCCCGGAGAAAGGTTCGCAGATGACGCACGTCATCCAGGCAGTGCTTGTGCTCGTTTCGGGCGTGTACATTCGTGCCGACCAGATGCCTGAGCCTCTCGCGACTATGTCGATCTTCTCTCCGGCGACCTACATCATCCAGGGCATCCGTGGGGCGCTCACCTCCGGTGAAGGCATTACCGACCTCTGGCGGACGATGCTGGGACTCTTCATCGCCGGGATGATCCTCATCCCGGCCGGCGTTTACGTCTTTTCAGTAGGCGAACGTTATGCCAAGCGAACCGGGAGGCTGAAGCGCAACGGATGAAGGGCCCGAGAGCCAACTGCTGACTGGTTAGAAGTGGCGGCCAGGTCCAACCCTAATACCTGGTCGTCGCACCGCGGAACCCAACCCCGTCCTATACTCCCAACACGCACTTTGGTGGGAGATGTCTGATGAAACACGTTCGCTTGGGCCGCACTGGCCTGCAGGTCTCGCGACTCTGTCTTGGCACAATGACCTTCGGGCTACAGTGCGACGAAAAATCCTCGATTTCGATAATGGACCGCGCCGAAGCGGGCGGAGTTACGTTCTTCGATACAGCCGATGTCTACCCACTTGGCGGTACCGGCGATACCGTTGGCCGCACCGAGGAGATCGTAGGGCGCTGGCTCCAGGGGAAGCGTTCGAACTTTGTACTGGCGACGAAATGCTTTGGGCGCAGCGGGCCGGCGCGCTGGGATCAGGGCAACTCGCGCAAGCACATCCTGGACGCTGTGGACGAGTCGCTTCGAAGGCTCCAGACGGACTACATCGATCTCTACCAGCTCCACGGCCCGGACGCCGAAACGCCGATCGACGAGACGCTGCGGGCGCTCGAAGACGTGGTGCGCGCAGGCAAAGTGCGCTACGTCGGGTGCTCGAATTTCATGGCCTACCAGGTGGCGCGCGCCATCGGCCGGAGCGAGGCGATGGGCGTGGTCCGGTTCGATTCCGTGCAGCCGCGTTACAACATGCTCTTTCGCGAAATCGAACGCGAACTGCTCCCCCTGTGCGGCGAAGAAGGGGTCGGCGTCATCCCCTACAATCCAATCGCCGGCGGTTTGCTGAGCGGCAAGCACAACCCCGATGCCGGTCCCGAAGAGGGGTCGCGGTTCACGTTGGGCACCGCGGCGCAACGCTACCAGGACCGCTATTGGCACGAAGGCATGTTCGAAACCGTCGACCAGCTTCGGCCTATCGCCGCGGATGCGGGGATGACGCTGCCCCAGATGGCGGTGGCGTGGGTACTGGCGAACCCTGCAATCACCGCACCGATCATCGGCGCCAGCCGACCGGAACAGCTCGACGACACGCTGAAAGCCGTCGAAACGCCGGTCTCGGCCGAACTGAAACAGCGCCTGGATGACCTGACCGCGGTTTACCGGCGTGGAGACGCCGGCCGGTGAGCGGCGAGCGGTCGTCCGATGCGGAACTCAGCGCGTGGCTCGCCATCGCTCGTGAGGCTTCGCGTCTCGCGGGAGACGTCATCATGCCGCTCTACGATTCGGTTCTGACCGTTGAACTGAAAGCGGATCGGACGCCAGTGACGGTGGCGGATCGGAGTGCAGAGGAGGCGATCCGCCGCTTTCTCGAACGCGAGTGCCCAGGGCACGGCATCCTTGGCGAGGAGTTCGGGGAGACGCCCGGAGATGGGCGTCACCGCTGGATCCTGGACCCGATCGACGGAACGAAGTCGTTCATCCGACACGTGCCCCTGTTCGGAACGCTCGTTGCGTTGGAACGTGACGGAGAGCCGGTCGTGGGCGTTATCGGCTGCCACGCGGTTGCCGAAACCGCCTATGCCGCGAGAGGGATGGGGGCGTTCATCAACGATAGGCCTACGCGGGTATCGGAGACGCGCGAGCTGCGCAACTCGTTGGTGCTCGGGCCTAGCGCGAGTTCGTTGCATCGCACCCGGCCCGCCGCACTCAGGGCCCTCCTCGAGGGCTCACGCATGCAGAGTTGGTGCGACTGTTTTGGGTACCTGATGGTCGCGGCCGGACGGGCGGACGTGATGATCGACCCGGAGATGAGTATCTGGGACGCGGCGGCGCTCTACCCGGTGATCACCGAGGCTGGCGGGCGGATGACCACCTGGGCGGGCGAGGACAGGGTGGGCGACAGCGTGGTTGCGACGAATGGGTTGCTGCACGATGAGGT
>JBDUAL010000379.1:0-2991 GCA_040004685.1 Anaerolineaceae bacterium
CACCGCCTACCTGTTCAGCGATGGCAAGCTCCGTCGCGTCACCTGGTAGCCTTCAAGGGCGGCGGTCGCGGTGGTGCGTCGAGGTAAGCTCCGCGAGAACCGTGGAGGCAGCCTCGTCTTGGCCTGCGCACAAGTCTCCCTGGCTGTGGCATACTGAACCTTCCAAGCAGGGAGGAGGCGCGCCGAAATGACAGCTATGGAAGCTTCGCTCGTGCGCCTTGCGATCTCGCGCAGCCGCTTGATCCGCTGGAGCCTCACTTCGGCCGGGTTCGTCGTCGTCGCCATCGCCCTTGTCGGGATTTTCGTACCGCTCCTCCCCACCACCGATTTCCTCCTTCTTTCCGCGCTTTGCTTCGGTCGAAGCTCGCCCGCCGCTTATCGCTGGCTGACCACGAACCGCCTCTTCGGGCGCTATCTGCTTCACTACCGTGAGCATCGCGGCGCCACCCTGGGGACGAAGATCTGGTCCATAATCTCGCTCTGGGCGGGGCTGGCGATCACCTACTACCTGGTGGGCAACCAGTGGATTGGGCTGGTGCTCTTTGCTGTTGGCGTGGGCGTCTCAATTCATCTGCTCAAGCTGCGAACCCTGCGCGCCGCCGACCTACGCGAAATTGAGTTGAACCGCGCTCGCTGAAGTGCTCCACTGGAAGGCCGCGGCGGACTTTCGCCCTTCCCCGCGGGATGAACAGCTCGGTCGAGACCCCGCGAATGGACGGCCCTGGCGCCGTTGCGAAAGGGCACTTTCCGCGCTTTACTCCACGTTGTACCGCCACCAGTCAACGTGTAGCGGTCACTCCTACGGTTGGTCGCGGTTCGACCGCATCGCCGATTCCCCTTGCACCTCCGGAGGCTCCCCTTGGACGAACGCTACAACGAAGCTCGCGCTACCTTCGAAACCACGATGTTCGAAATCAAGCGCGTCATCGTCGGCCAGGATGCGATGCTCGAGCGCGTCCTCGTCGCACTGCTTGCGGGGGGCCACCTGCTGATCGAAGGCGTCCCTGGCCTTGCCAAGACGCTTACCGTAAAGACCGTTGCGGATGCGATGGGCGGCACCTTCCAGCGCATCCAGTTCACACCAGACCTCGTTCCCAGTGATCTGATCGGAACGCGAATCTACCGCCCGGATACCGCCACCTTCGAAACGGAGCCGGGCCCGGTCTTCTGCAACATCCTCCTCGCCGACGAGATCAACCGGGCGCCCGCGAAGGTGCAATCGGCCTTGCTCGAAGTGATGCAGGAGCGCCAGGTGACGATCGGTCGCCAGACCTTCCCGGTACCGGACCCGTTCCTGGTAATGGCCACCCAGAACCCGATCGAATCGGAAGGCACCTACCCCCTGCCCGAGGCGCAGGTCGACCGCTTCATGATGAAAGTGCTGGTTGACTACCCCGACCACCTTGAAGAGTTGACCGTGGTTCAGCGCTCGTTGGCGGCCGCTGCCGCCGTCGAAAAGGTGCTGCCAATTGAAACGCTCCACGCCTACCAGGCGCTCACCCGTGAGGTCTACGTGGACAACGCCGTAACGGACTACGCCGTCCGGTTGGTAGCCGCCACCCGCCATCCCGAGAACGTTGGCCTGCGTCGCCACCAGGCGCACATCGCCTACGGGGCGAGTCCGCGCGGTTCGATCAACCTGATTCATGGCGCCCGCGCGATCGCCCTGTTGCGCGGCCGCAAGTACGCTCTCCCCCACGACGTCTTCGATATCGCCAAGGATGTGCTCCGCCACCGCATCGTCCTCAGTTACCAGGCGCTCGCAGAATCGGTGGACTCGGACAAGATCCTGGACGCGGTTCTCACCGCCGTCCCGCAGCCGCAGATAGACCTGACCAAAGAGGCGGCGAAACCCGCACCCGTCACCAGCCTCGCGGCGCCGGCCGATCTGCGGGAGGCAACGGCGTGAGCAAACCCCTGCTCTCGCTCGTGCGCACGCCGGATAAACCCGGCCCTGGCCCCATGCCGGATGCCCTCTTGCGCGCACTTGACCTCACGGTCGGGCGCCGAATCCAGGGCATCCTAGCCGGCGATTTCCGTTCAGCGGCACTCGGACAGGGCACTGAACTCGCCCAGATGCGGCTCTACGAACCCGGCGATGACGTCCGCCAGATCGACTGGAATCTGACCGCGCGCACCGGCCAGGCGCACATCCGCATGCAGGTCGCCGAGCGAATGCTCACCACCTGGGTGGTGCTCGATACCTCACCCTCGATGCGTTTCGGCACCGCGGACCGGCGGAAGGCGGATGTCGCCGAGGGTGTTGCGGTCGCCGTGGGCCACGTCGCCAGCCGGCGCGGTAACGCCCTCGGCGTGCTCACCTTCGGCGACGCCGTTCCGCGCACCGTCATGCCCTCGCAGGGTCGCCGGGGAATGCTCGGCCTCCTCGCAGCCTTGCGCGCTGAGGAACAAACTGGCAACGGCGCGACTTCCTTCAGTGAAGTCCTCGGCCGCATCAATCGCATGCGCCGCCACGGCAACCTGGTGGTCGTGGTTTCCGATTTTCGCGGCGATTCCAGCTGGCGCCTGCCGTTGCTCGAACTGACCGCCCGGCACTCCCTCATCGCCGCCGAAATCCGCGATCCCCGCGAACAAGATCTGCCGGATGTGGGTGAGGTGTGGATGACTGACCCCGAGACTGGCCGCTCGTTGCGGGTTGATACGGGCCGCCGGGAGATTCGTGAACGCTTCGCCCAGGCAGCAGCCAGCGAACGGGCGGATGTCGCGCGCGCGCTCGCTGAATCGGGTGCGCGTCACGTTGTCCTCTCGACAGCTGGCGACTGGCTGCGCCCGTTCGCCAGCTTTCTCCTCCGCAAGGATGGCCTCCGATGACGTTCTCCTACCCGTCCGCCCTACTCCTTCTGCTGCTTATCCCGCTCGCTCTAGGTGGCTACCTGGTCATGCAGAAGCGCCGTTCGCGCTACGCCGTTCGCTTCACAAACCTTGACCTGCTTGCGAACGTTGTCGGCGAGAGCCCGAACTGGCGGCGCC
>JBDUAL010000380.1:0-2983 GCA_040004685.1 Anaerolineaceae bacterium
GCCCGCGGACGAGATCAGCCCGGTGATGTTGAGCCCCTCGTCCTTGAAGTAACCCTTCACGAGCGCGACGCCGAAGGGCATGCCGTTGGCCGACACACCGTAGTTGCCGACCGCGATCTCCTCCGCATGGCTGGTCGCCGCGACCGCCGCCAGGAGCGCAGCGGCCAGGCAAGAACGCAAACTCATCATGTTTCTCCTCCAGGTTGCAGTCTCATGGCGCATGTCCGGCGCTCTTGTCAGCAGTGCTTCGGAAGCTGCTCCAACGGTGGACGATACCGCGCGCGCCTCATGGGGCGCAACCGGCGCGGCCATGACACGCTCACGCGCTTCGTTCCCAGGGCAGGCCATTCGTTCGCCATCGCACTTTCTATCGAGAAGTATTGCAAGCCTCTCCGAATTCATGCTGACCACGCAATGCAGAAGGTTGAAGATTGACTGTTGCCAACTATGTCCGCTACGCTACACAGCACATTGAACGCGCGGCGTATACTCGCGACGCGACCTCACGAATGGACAATGTCATGAACTCTGATACTTCCGCCTCCGCCTCCGCCTCAGCCAATCCCGTCGCGCCATCTGCCGAAGCCGCCGGGCTCGGTCGAAATTATCCGGGCTTTCTCTCCAGTCTGGGGTTCAGCGCGCTTGTTCTCGTTTCCAACTCGGCAATGGCCGCGACCGCGCCCAGCCTTGGGGCGATTAGTTCTTACGGCGTCGTCTCGAGTACTTTTACCAATTCCAACACCTCGCCGCAAACCATAATCAACGGCAACGTCTGCTTCTCGACAGGACCCACGACGCCGCCTCTGGTGGTCAATGGCACCTCAGGGGCTTGTCCGGGCTCAGCAGGCAGTGACCAGTCTGCCGCGTTGGCGATTCTGAACGGCCAGGCGTGTACACCGCTTCCCATCGGCGTTCCGCTGGACGCGGTCATTATCGGGTCTAATCCGCCCGGCACGTTCTCACCCGGTTGTTATTTCAGGGCAGGCGCGTTAGACATCACCGCAAGCACGACAGTAACTCTGAATGGCGCCGGCGTTTACATCTTCCGGTCCACCGGTGGCGCGCTTACCACCGGAGCGAATTCCCACGTGGTCCTGGCAAATGGCGCGTGCGCTTCCGATGTGTTCTGGGCCCCGGTCGGAGCCACGACACTGGGAGCGAACTCCGCTGGGCCGTCGCTTACAACACCTACATTCCAGGGAAATATCCTCGACGCGGCCGGGATTTCGATCGGACATTTTGCAAACCTGACAGGAAGGGCGCTGGCGTTTGGCGGAACAGTCCTGACCGATGCCAATACGATCTCGGTGCCTGCTTGCGCCGCATTCGCGGCCGGCGGCATTCCCACCCTCTCCGAGTGGGCGATGCTCTTGCTAGGCGGTCTCCTCGCTGTTGCGGGCTTTGCCGCAATACGCAAACTCGCAAGGTAGTCGTCGCGGCTGGATCGCTTCGACAGCGCGAAAATTACATATGTCCGCTACCTGACATACCGCGCGAGTCGCGCCGGGCATACTCGGCGCCTTGGCCGATGGCGGACGCAGGGAACTGGTCTTCCGCTATCCGGACCTGTGGACACTGCATTGGAAGTCGCCCCGCGAGGCCGTCTGCGAAGTATGGTCGGTGGTGGCGCCCGGTCCGGAACTGGACCGACCCGCGGCGACAGCCGATGCACCCAATGTTCGACAGTTCTCCGCGTACCTTAAGTCTCCGCAGTAAGACCTTTCCCTCTCGACGGCGTCGCAGTCGGCAGACCCAATCGCGCCATGGATGCACGCCCGCAATCCCTCGGCGAGGAGATCGCCAATAGCTTGATCCATGGCGTCGCCCTGCTCGCCGCAGCGGTCGCGGTTCCAGTTCTCATCGTCGCCGCAGCGCGCCACGGCGGCGCGCTGCACGTCGCCGGCGCGAGCGTGTTCGCGACCACGATGGTCCTCTTGTATGTGACGTCGACGATCTACCACGCACTCCCGGCCAGCGGTGCCAAACGACTGTTTCTGAAGCTCGACCACGGCACCATCTACCTGTTCATCGCTGGTAGCTACACGCCGTTCGTCCTCGGCGTGCTCGGAGGCCCTTGGGGCTGGACGCTGTTCGGACTGGAGTGGGGGCTCGCCGCGATCGGCGTGTCGCTCAGGGCGTTCACCCGATTCGAGCACCCGACCGTGTCGACCGGACTCTATCTGGCAATGGGCTGGCTGGTGCTGATCGCCATCGTCCCGCTCGTCGAGCGGATACCCATCGCCGGTGTCGCATTGCTGGTCGCAGGCGGCGTGGCCTACACCGCGGGCGTCGTATTCTTCATCTTCGATTCGCGAATGCGCTACGCGCACGCGATATGGCATCTCTTCGTCATCGCCGGCACCGGCTTCCACTTCTTCGCGGTGCTCGACTACGCCGCTTGAACTACGCCACTAAGGCGCCGTCGCTGTTACGGTTTCTTGCGCTGGTAGCCGCCGGCCTGCATGCACGAGTCGTACATCCAGTTGTAGGACCCGTGCGTCGGATCGTACGGTCCGTACCCGTGCACCTTCTGGTGCGCCTCTGCCTGCGTAGCGCACGAATCGGCATCCTTGGCGAGTTTTTCGGCGGACGCGCTGCCGCGATCGTAGTCGGCGGCGGTGTGCACGGCCATCGTGGCGCAACCGAAGAGGGTGATGGCGGCGATCGCGGTGCCGAGCTGCCGGCGACCGCTGCTTCGTTTGTCAGCGGGAGGATTGGATCGCATGAGCTGCACTCCAATGTGAACGGGGTTGGCTGTCGCACAAGTGTCGCACGATTCGCCTTAAGCTGGCTTGCGCGAAGATGGCACGCTGCTGAGCGCCGGGTCGTCGGCACTCCTGTTCGGTTGTCGTCTAGAATAGCCGCGTGATTTCCTGCCCGAATTGCCACGTCGCAATGGCCGACCAGGCGGTCGAAGCCCATAGCGGGGTCGGGCCGCTCGCGGTCGGCAGCTGCGCGGCTTGCAATCTTCTCTGGTTCGACC
>JBDUAL010000381.1:0-2977 GCA_040004685.1 Anaerolineaceae bacterium
CGATCATCGCGCTGCGGGTTCCGTCTTTCCCGGCCCAACGGCGGCCCGGCCAGAGGCCTTGTTTGCCAAGGACGAAACGGCGCGCCGTCTGCCGGGAGACCTGGATGGGGGCAGTCATGAAAGGGAAGGATACTTGGTTCAGCGCAGTTCGGGGACAGGCGGCGGGGTGACGTCTGGCTGGCGCCGGCCCCTCTGTTCCGGGCTGGGACTTCACTCTGCGCGGAAGGCGCGCGGACGGAAGGCGCGCGGGCCGATGCCGCATGGTCGGGCGTGTCCGTCCAGTCACCGTGCCGGCAAAGAGTCGCCTGCGTCCCACGGGAAGCAGATTGGCGTTCGGATGGTTGCCGACAGGTCCGAGGTGGTTGGGTGTCGGGCCGCCTCGCGCCTCGCGTACAATCGGTGCATGACCACCTCCGTCCTCCTCGTCCGTCACGGACAAACCTACGGTAACGTCGAACAGACCTTCTGCGGCCATACGGATACCGAACTGACGCCGCTCGGCGTCGCCCAGGCACGAGCATTAGGGCGCCGCCTCAAGGGCCAGAAGATCCACGCCGCGTACGCCAGCGACCTCTCGCGCGCTCGCCTGACTGCCCAGTACGCGCTCGATGAGTCTAGCCCACTGTCCGTCCAGCTCGACCCGGACCTGCGTGAGATGCACTACGGCGAGTGGGAGGGCCTCAGAGGCGCGGATTTGCGCACATCGCACAAAGAGATGATGCGCGAATTCTTCCTCTGCCGGGCGCCCGCACCGGGCGGCGAAAGCGTCGCCGAGATTCGGGAACGGACAGCCGCTTCGGTCAGGCGCATCGCCGCAGCGCACGTTGGCCAGACCGTTCTCGTGGTCTCGCACGGCAACGCAATCGCGGCGATGCTCGCCGAAATGCTTCACATGCCGATCGAGTCATCCTGGTCGTTCGCCGTCGAAAACACGTCGCTGACGCGCCTGCAGATTTCGCAGAGCGGCCGCCTCACGCTGCTCGGATTCAACGATGCCAGCCACATACACGGCCTGGCCGAGGCAGCTGGCTAGGGGTTCAGTTACTTCACGATTGGGAGGGGCGTTGGCACCGTCGTGCGAGTTGGTGGCACCTTCGTGGGCGTGGGCGTCTTCGTCGGCGTTGGCGTGATTGTCGGCGTGTTCGTTGGTGTTGGTGTGTTCGTCGGAGTGGGCGTGTTGGTCGGAGTGCCGGGGTCCGGAGTGCTGGTAGGCGGGCCGTCGCCGGGTTTCGAAGCAGCGACGCTGCCGCTGCTGCCCCGTCCTTTGCCGGGGAAGTAAAGCGGTCCGTTCGAGAGGGGCGTCCCCGGCGCAATGTGGAACTCGAGGTAATCCTCGGGGTTCACCGGAGTGTCCTGCCAGCGAATCTCGAAGTGCAGATGCTCACCGGTCGAAAACCCGGAAGTGCCGGAGAGCCCTAGGACGTCTGATGGTTTGACCACCTGTCCCAGCGTCACTCTGGTGCTACTGAAATGGCCGTAGAGCGTACTCCAGCCATCGCCGCAATCGACGATCACGTGGTTTCCGTACGTACCGGAATAGGTGGCCGTGGTCACCGTGCCACTACAGGCGGCGAACACTTCCGAATGGTGGTAGCCGTCCAACGCAAGGTCGATGCCGCCGTGAATGCGCCCCGGTCCGCGGTTGCGTGCGCCATACCGGTCAGTCACTTCTGACCACGCTCGCAGCGGCATCGTGAACCGTCCGTTCGACTCACGCGTCTTTTCTGGAAGGCTTGTCGGGTCTGGTTCGATGATCGCGCCTTCGTCCGTCAGTGTAGGTTCAAGCTGACTGCCACCGCCCGCGCCGCCAACCACACTCGCCTTGTTGCTGCCATCTCCGCCCGAGGCCGAGACGAGTCCCGCTGGTGCCGCGGAGGACGCAGCCGTCGAGTCCTTACCACCGAGCATCGCTCCGCCGGCGACCAGCAAACCGGCGCCGAAAAGGCTCGCCGTGATCACTTGAACCGAAAGTCCGCCGAGCAGGGGGGGCCGCGCAATCCGTCTCATCTACCCTAAATGTCGGTCGCATGTCGCATTCCGTCCAGATCGCTAGCGCCCAATCTTTCCGTTCCTCAGGCCGAAACCTTACCTCCGAGAGCGGGTTTCGCGATTCGTGCCGTACCGGATACGATTGCCGCCTCCAGCCTGCCAACAGGGCCGCACTGAAACGAGAGAGGCAGATGACCGCTCGCACTCCAACGATCTACCATCTGATCGGTAAGCCCGGGGTTGGCAAGTACACCGTTGGCTCCGAGTTGGTGCGGCTCACGGGGGCGCGATTCGTGGACAGCCACAGCATCGCCAACGTGATCTTCAACCTCATCGACCCGGACGGCCTGACGCCGCTCCCCGATGGCATTTGGTCGCGGGTTGGGCAGGTGCGCGCGGCAGTGCTCGATACGATCATCCACCTGTCGCCGCCGCACCTCTCGTTTGTCTTCACCAACTACCTGCGCGGCGAAGATGCGTCCGAAGACGCCATCTTGGAAGAGCTTGTAGCCATCGCCCAGACCCGTAAGAGCACTTACGTGCCCGTGCTCCTCAGCTGCAAAACGGCCGAACTGGTGGCGCGCATCGTGAGTGAGGACCGCCGCGCCCGGATGAAACTGATCGACCCTATCGAGGGCGCGCGCCTGAACGACCACGTCCCACAGTTTGAGCCAAACCACCCGAACACCCTTCGCCTGGATGTGACCCACATCCCGCCCGCCGAAACCGCACAGGCGATCATCGACTGGCGCGAGCAGCTCGAAAACCCGCCAGTGAAGTCCGCTCAGTTCCCGTAGCCGTCGGCGCGAAGCCGCCGCCAGACTTCGCCGCTGGCCGAATAGCGCTCCATCAGGAACGGGTAGACCGCCGGGACGTTGAACAGTTTCTCCATGCAGAGCTGAGCGAGGTAGCGATCGAGCACTGCCGGCTGTTCGTCCGGGTTGACGACGTCGATCTGCAAGCCCGCTTCGAACCCGCCCGCCGCTGC
>JBDUAL010000382.1:0-2973 GCA_040004685.1 Anaerolineaceae bacterium
ATGACCAGCTCGCTGAAGGGACGGCCGGTGAGTCGGTCCGGGGTGTACCCAAGGGTGGCCTGCCAGGCGGGATTTGCGGCCTGGATCGTGAAGTCCGGGCCGAGCACGCAGACCATGTCCACCGAGACCCGGAAGATGCTGTCGCGCTCTTCTTCCGCGTCTTTGCGAGCCTGGATATCGCGCATCGTGCCCTGGTAGCCCGTGATCTGCCCCGCTCCGTCGCGCAGGCTCTCAACGTTTAGCGAGACGGTGACGTGAGAGCCGTTTTTGCGTTGCAGCTGAGCCTCGTAGTCGTTGACCACCCGGCCGGTCCGAATCTGCTCGACAAGCCCCGCGAAGTCCGAGCCGTTGGGAAAAAGTGCGGCAACGGGCTGGCCCACCAATTCTTCTGGCGTGTATCCGGTGTGACGCAGCGCAGAGGGGCTGACGAGCGCGAACGTACCCGTTGGATCAGCCTGGTAGTAGACATCGTGAAGCGATTCGAACGTCTCGCGATAGCGGACTTCGCTTTCGGCAAGCGCGTCGCTCGTTCGGCGAACGCGCTCGTCCCACGCGAGAATGCGTCCTGCTACGCGAATCCGGGCATTGAGCTCCAGGCGGTTGAGGGGCTTCGCAAGGAAGTCATCTACGCCGGCCGCGATCGCCGCATTGCGGTCGGAATCCTGGGCTTTGGCCGTGACCATGATGAAGTAGGTGTACGCGCCGCCTCTATTCGCCGCCGCGCGGATCCGGCGGCAGAGTTCCGGCCCGTCGATCCCCGGCATCATCCAGTCTGAGATAAGGAGTTGCGGCCGTTCCTGCACAAAGCGCTCCCAGGCGGCGAGGCCATCTACGACAAGCGTCACGTCGTGGCCCTCGCGTTCGAGCGTACGGCGCAGGACGAGCGCGGAGACCGGGTCGTCTTCGGCGATGAGAATCTTCAAGCGGCCGCCTCCCCGCCCATCGCCAAGGCACTGGCGGCGAAGCCCGTGACGACCTGCCGATAGGCGGCAACCCGCTGGCGCATCGCGGCCCCACTCTGCATTTCACCCCGGGCGAATTGTGGGCGATCGTTCGGCGGCGCTCCGTGGCCGTCGGCGAGCACAAGCGACGGCGCCAGCGGTGAAAGCCGCGGTCCGTGAAGCATGTGTCTCATAAGTCTCCCCTGCGCCTTGAGAGCCAGCGCCGCCGGTCGATTTCCGGCTAGTTAAAGGATCGGCACGGTGGCCGGAAAAACATAGTGCCGCGGGCCGCTCGGCGATCCTTGCTTTCGCCGCAAGGCTGGAGGAATGGCGATAATGAAGGGGCTCAGAGGGTACCAATCAGAGACCGCCTACTGGTTGGTGCGCGGGATGCATCGTGAGCCCGGATCGACGTTCACGGTGATGTTTCCGCGGCAGGCGGGGAAGAACGAAGTGTCGGCGTCGATCATCGCCATGCTCCTCAAGAGTGCGGCCAAATCTGGTGGGAGCGTGGTGGTCTGCGCGCCCACGCTCCACCCGCAGGCGGCGATCAGCCTGGAACGCACGCGCCAGTTGGTGGAGCTGACGGCGCGCCTGCTGCCCGGCAGCCACTCGCACTACGGTCTGCACGAATCCACGCTGCGGCTGGGGGCGGCCTCGGCGGTCTTCCTGAGCGGGTCGCCGGCGGCCCATGTGGCTGGCCACACAGCCTCGCTCGCGATCATCGCCGATGAGGCGCAGGAGCTGGACGCGGACTGGTTCAACCGCCAGTTCCGCCCGATGGCCGCCTCGACCAACGCCTCGACAGTGCTCTTCGGTACCCCCTGGGATGGCGGCACCCTGCTCGAAGAGGCGGTCCGGCGCAACCGTGCGAAAGACGCGAAACGGCACAAAGACGACAAGGTGCGCCTCCACCACGAGGTCAGCTGGCAGGATGTGGAGGCCGTCCTGCCGGCCTACGGGCTCTACGTGCGTTCCGAACGCGAACGGCTGGGGGCGAATCACCCGCTCTTCCTCAGCCAGTACGAACTGATCGCCGCCGAGGATGCGGGACGTCTGCTGACGGCGGACCAGCTGGCGAACTTGATCGGCGCGCATCCGCCGCTAAGCGGGCCGCGGGCGAGGGAACGTTACGTCGCCGGGCTGGATTTCGGCGGCGACGGCGAGGACGCGGACGCCACCGTCCTCACGATCGCCCGCGTCCGGAGCGAGCGCTGCGAAGTGGTCGCCCACGCCGCCTGGCGCAGCGCCGCCTACCTGCGCATGCAGTCCGGGGTGATCGAGGCGGCGCGCGCGCGGCGGCTGGAACGCATCTGCGCCGACGCAACGGGCATGGGCGGGCCGATCATCGCCCACCTGGAGGGCGAACTGGGGGCTCGGCTGGTCGAGCGCGTGGTCTTCGGCGCGGCTTCGAAGTCGGACCTTGGCTACTCCCTGCTCGCGGCGGCCAACATCGGACGGTTGGCGCTCCACAACTCCGTGGGCGATGCCCACCTCAGCCGCTGCCTGGCGGAGCTGCGCGAATGCCGTAGCGGCTACCGGCTCAATCGCCAGCTCTGGTGGGAGGCGCCCAGCGGTGGGCAGGATGATTACGTTGCCAGCCTCGCGCTCTGCCTGCGAGCGTCAGACGGGCTGGGGGCGGAGCGGGTGGCGCGTGGGCGGCCGAGAGCAATGGCGCGAGACTGAAGAGCGTGGTGCTAAGTGCCAGGTGAGAAGTGCTTAGTCCAGTCTGCGATCGGTTAGGGAGGATCGGCCTCACGCGCCCTAAGCACCTCTCCCCTTCACTTCGTCCCTACGCCGGCTCGCGCTTTCCCGCCATTAACATGCCGATGCTCGTCGCCAGCACCCACAAGCCGAAGCCGATGAAGCCGATGAGTCCGAGGAGGCCGAGGAAGCTCTCCTGCTCTCCATTCACCACCCAGAGCGCGCTCACAAGGTTGAGAAGCGCCAGCACCACACCCGCGAATCCCAGCCAACGCCAGAGTACGTGTGAGGCGAGGATGACGAGGGATGCGGGCAGCAAGAAGGCGAC
>JBDUAL010000024.1:0-9971 GCA_040004685.1 Anaerolineaceae bacterium
GGAATCCGGGTGAGATGAAGGTTGCGGTGGAACCTGCCGCGTTCGAGGAGAAGGCCGTGCTGCGGCGACTGCTGGAGCTCTACATCTACGATTTCATGGAATACCTGCCCTTAGCACTGAACGAACACGGAGAGTTCGGATACCGCTACCTGGATCATTACTGGGCGCCGGATGACGGGGAGACGCGGCTGCCCTTCCTGGTCAGGGCTGACGGCAAGTTCGCGGGGTTCGCGTTCGTGCGGCGAACGGGCGTTGGCCCGTGGAAGATGGCCGAGTTCTTTGTGATGCGGGCGTACCGGCGCGCCGGTGTCGGCTCCCGCGCAGCGCGAGAAGTCTTCGCGCGCTGCCCCGGCCCCTGGGAGGTCCACGAGGTGCTCGCGAATACGCCGGCGCAGGCGTTCTGGCGGCGCATCATCGGCGAGGTCACGGGCGGCCAGTTTGAGGACGAGACCACCGATGGCGTGCTGCAGCGGTTCACCATTACCGGGTGATCGACCGTTGGAACCGAAGTTGGTCTGGCGTTTCCTTGCGGTGACGGCCCGCCCACCTTCTACGCTTGCTGGAGGTCCTCGACGCCGCCATCCAGCAACGCGACAACGTCGTGCCCGGCGATCTGGAGCAGGCTTGCTGCCATCGTCGCTCGCTGTCCGCTTGCGCAGACGGGTAGCGCCGGGCCCACCAGCCACGGTACCCAACCCAGCAACCCGAGTCTCCCCACGGCAGGAAGCCGAGCACGTCTTCGAAACCGATTCGGAAGTGGCCCGCGGCTACCCGCTCGGCCCGCGTGCGGTCATACGACTCGAGCACGATCGGTGCGTTGAATGGGATCAGCCAGCCGGCGAACGCCAGCAACGAACCGCTCTCTTCGACCTCCGCGGAGATTTTGGCGTGGGTCGCGGCGAACGAACGTACGCCGTGGCGTCCCTCGGCGTTTCGGCTCGGCATTCGTCCTTTCCTAAGGCAAAACCACGCACGTCGTGCAAGCCAGGGCTGCCAGAGATCGCCCAAACCGAATTTGCCCCTTTGCGCTGCTTCGCACTACTATCTGACATTCTCCGCGGGGGCTCGTTATGCAGGATCGCTACGGCTACGAGGTGAGTTCGTCATCCGCAAGGGCAGTCGAGCAGCTCGACGAGGCGGTGCGGCTCTCCACCTCGCTCCGTCTCGGCGCGGGAGATGCGTACAACGCGTGCCTGGCCGAGGACCCTGATCTGGCTCTCGCCCACGCCGGACGGGCGTTTATCCTCCACCTCGGTGGCCAGACTACTCGAGCAGAGGAGTCGATCGCCGCCGCCCGTCGCCTGGGCCGCAACGCAACGCGTCGTGAGCAACAGCACGTCGAGGTTATCGGTGCGATCGTGGCGGGCGACTTCGAGCGAACTTTCGAGCTCGGACGCGAACACCTCTCCGAATTTCCCAAAGACATCCGGGTGATCGGCGTCACCAACTTCTCCCTCAACATCGGAGGTCGGCCGGATCGAAAACGGGTCGCACTGCAACTGTTGAGAGAGCTTCGCCCAGCCCTTGAAGGGGAGGGGTACTGGGAAAGCACTCTCGGCTTCCTCTGCACGGAGAACAACCTCTGGGAGGAAGGTCGCCACCATGCGGAAGCTGGTTTCGCAACCGACCCGGGGAGCTTCCATGGTGCGCATGTCGTGACCCACGTCCATCACGAAGCAGGTGAGATCGTGGACGGAGTGGGCTTCCTTGCCCCCTGGCTCGACAACGCCGACCGCGCGACTCCCTACTCCGGCCACCTCAGCTGGCACCTCGCGCTCTTCGAACTTGCACAGGGCGAAACCGAACGCGCAATTGCCATCTTCGACCGTTCCCTACGGCCCGCCGTCTATCCCGGGGTGCCGAGAGCCTCCCTGATGGACGCAAGCTCATTCCTCTGGCGGCTCAACCTCTATGGGATACCTCTTCCCAGCGGAGCGGCGGAGGAAGTCCGAGAGCTTGCGTCGGCGCATTTTACCGCCTCCACCACGTCGTTTAACGACGCGCACGTCGCCCTCGCGCTGGGCGGCTGCGCTGATGCTGAGGCGGTAGACCGCTGGGCCAGCATGTTGCGCTCCAATCTCGCCGCCGGCAAAGTGCCAGCGGGAGAAGTCCTGCCAATCATCGCCGAAGCAGTCGCCGCCTTCGCACGGGGAGAGTTCGGCGCGTCCGCCGACCTGCTGGACAAGCGCACTGAGGAGTTCGTCCGAGTGGGTGGCAGCCGGGCGCAATTCGAAGTGTTCGCCGACACACTCATCGGCGCCTGCCTCCGTTCCGGCCGCAACGAGCGCGCTCGTGAGCTGCTTGAGGAGCGTCTCAAACGGCGCCCCTCGCGGGCCGATGAACGGCTTTTCGCCGCCGCCATGGGGTAGGCCGGGCGCAGCCGGAGCGAGGCAGGCGCGTGGAGATTCTGCATCTCCCGTGCCGGGTTACGCCGTGGATAGGGCAGATCGTCGTCGCCGGGTCCCCTGTTCAGAGTGTTCGCCGAGCCGTGCGTTCAGCGAGTCTGGCGTTCCTCGCGAAGCAGAGCAGGGGGCCACTCAAGGATTCGGTGAAGCGCGCGGCCGAGGCAGTACGGACGACGAAGAGGACTCTGGCGTGTGCACTTCGAGCGCCGCGTCCCGCTGCCCGGCTGTGTGGAACGGTCGCGCTCGGTATGGTTGTAGGAAACGTGTGATCTGCGGTTCGGCAACCTTCCAAACGTCATGCAACCGTTCCGCATGTTCAAACGCCCCGTTGGAGATGAAAAATGACACTCGCTGAGGCAGGCACCGGACTACAGGTTCGTTCAATCATCAAGAAGGACGGCATCCTCGAACTGTCGATCGTCAGCATTCCAACCCCGGAGCCCCAGGCGGACGAAGTAATCGTCCGAATCGAGGCGTCCCCTCTCAACCCTTCGGACCTCGGTCTCCTCTTTGGTGGAGCGGATATGACCTCGGCCAGGTCCACCGGCGCCGGCGATCACACCGTCGTGACGGCGCCCGTCTCGCCGCCCGTGCTCACGGCGATGGCTGGACGGCTTGACCAGTCGCTTCCAGTGGGAAACGAAGGGGCTGGAGTTGTCATCCAGTCAGGCGACTCGCCCGAAGCGCAGGCCCTGTTGGGCAAGACTGTGGCCGTTCTTGGCGGGGCGATGTACTCGCAATACCGCTGCATTAAGGCCGCGCAATGCCTCATCCTGCCTGTTGGTACAACGCCCGCTGACGGTGCTTCCTGTTTCGTCAACCCGCTCACGGCGCTCGGCATGGTCGAAACGATGCGCGGCGAAGGCCACAAAGCGCTCGTCCACACCGCCGCCGCTTCCAACCTTGGGCAGATGCTCAACAAGCTCTGCATCAAGGATGGCGTGGGCCTCGTCAACATCGTCCGGAAGCAGGAACAGGCTGAGATCCTGAAGAACGCCGGCGCCATCTATGTCTGCGATTCGAGTTCGGCCACCTTCGTGGCTGACCTCACTGACGCGCTCGTCGCTACCGGCGCGACGCTCGCCTTCGATGCCACTGGGGGCGGGCGGCTCGGCGGCCAGATTCTCGCCGCCATGGAAGTCGCGGCCAACCGGACCGCAAAGGAGTACAGCCGCTACGGATCCACCACTCATAAGCAGCTCTACATCTACGGCGGGCTGGACCGCAGCCCAACCCAGTTCAATCGAAACTTCGGCATGGCCTGGGGAATCGGTGGTTGGCTGCTCACGCCCTTCTTGCAGAAGATCGGATTCGAAGCCGCCCAAGCCTTGCGGGAGAGGGTCGCCGCTGAGATCAAGTCCACCTTCGCCAGTACCTACACGCGTGAGGTCTCACTCAGCGAAGCCCTTCAGCTTGACGCGATTGCGGTCTACGGCAAGCAAGCTACCGGCGAGAAATACCTGATCAACCCAAACAAGAAGTGAATCGGGGCTACAGACGTTAAGGCGATGTTCGAATCGACGGCGAGTCGCCGCCAGACTTGTCGGTTTGGTCGCCCGTTCCACTATCCCCGGATACGCTCAGCAGCATGCTCCGTCCAGCCACCTTTTTCGTTGCCCTTGCCGTCGGCTGGCTCGCCATCGCCTGCTCCTCCGCTGACACCCATACGGCCCCGGCGAATACGTCTGTGCCCACTACAGCTTCGGCATCTGAAACCGCCCCACCCGTCGTTCCGTCCCCCAGTCCCGCTCCTTCGGCCGTCGCCGCCCAGCACGCCGAGACTGGCAACGGGTGCAACCAACCGTTGTCGACTGGCGTCGCCCTCGGTCGTACTACGGTGCGCCAGGTTACCTCTGCTGGCATCGAACGCTCGTATCGCCTGCACCTTCCGCCGAACCTTTCTATGGCCAAACCCGCAGCCGTCGTGCTCAACTTCCACGGACTGGGCAGCAACGCTATCGAGCAGGAGGCCTACTCCGGCTTCGCCCCGGTTAGCGACCGCGAGGGCTTCATCCTTGTCAGCCCGGATGGCACCGGTTCGCCGCGTGGCTGGGCATCGAGCCCGAACCTCCCAACGGGCGTGGACGATGTCCGCTTTACGAGGGATCTGCTCGACCGGATCCAGACCGACTTCTGCATTGATACGGCTCGCATCTTCAGCACCGGCATGTCCAATGGCGCCTTCATGTCGTCCCGGCTAGCCTGCGTCCTCAGCGACCGAATTGCTGCGGTCGCCCCCGTAGCCGGAGTCAGCTTTACACCGGTCGAGCGTTGCGGTGCGCCCGTCCCCATCCTCGCCTTTCACGGTACCGCTGACCGCACGGTGCCATTCGAAGAAGGCCTGATCTTCGGTGTGCTTCCTTACGCCGGCGCCCGCAAATACACGGCTGATTGGGCGTCCCACAACGGTTGTAGCCCCACGCCGCAACTCTCCAAGGTGAGCGAGGCCGTCACTCGCGAATCCTATCCAAAGTGCGGGGGGGCAGACGTCATGCTCGTTATTGTCAAAGGTGGCGGCCACACTTGGCCGGGCGCCAGCATCGAGATAGGGCGGCTCGGCGAAACAACGAAGGACGTGTCCGCGACCGAGGAGATCTGGAAGTTCTTTGCTGCTCACTCGCTCACCCGCTAGTCCACTCCTCAGCTTCTGCTGGAACGTACGAATCGCCCGGCGTCACCCAACCCTCGAGGCACTGCCCCTCCTGCAGTCCTTACCGAGATTGGCGGGAGCAGAGCGCTCCCCGGCCAACCACGGCCGCCAGACCCGCACTTGGTCCCGCACGTTAGCGACCGGCAACGCACGCGAAACGGCTCCGCCAGATCGTGAACTACAGCTAGTGCATTCCCCACGCCACTGCGTTCCGCAACATCCGCTGGAACTCGGGCGTTTCCCAGGTCGTTCGCACGTAGGCCGGAGTCTTTCCTTCCGGGTCAACGCTGGTGTCTACGAACGGCTGGCTGTTGGTGGCGGGTGAGTGGCAGTGCCCGAGGGCGATGTACACCACCTCGCCCTCGCCGACTTCTTGCGAGTAGCCGAGCACACGCGTCTTCCCGTCCGCCTGGAGTGCCGTGTCCTTCTCGTAGCGAAAGCCGAACCCCGGCGGCGAAACGTCTGGCCCGAGCGCGGCCGTCAACAGCACCCGCGAAGTCTCGGGTGTCTGGACTTCGATCATGTACGGCTCATCGATCACGGTGAAGGGCGCACCAATGTCCTTCAAGATCGCGTGGTCCGAATCAGGCACATCGACCTGAAACTTGCGCACGGGAGGGTGGTTGATGAAGAACCCGCCCAGCGCGCGATGGTGGTCAGTTTTGACCATCGTGCGCTGGCGCGTGCCTTCGATGCGCGCCGCCTTTCCGCCGCTGGTGCCATGCAGCCCCAGCCAGCGCCCGCCGGAGCCCATCCAGCGCTTCACGGACGCCGCCTGCGGATCTGTCAGGATCGGACCCGCGACGTAGGTGATCAGCAGGCGGCTCAACGGCAGCCACTTCTCGATGTCTTCGAAGTCGCCCGCCGAGGTTGTCCGCACTTCGGTCTCAGCGAGCACTTCAAGCAGCCGCAAGCGGGCGTAGTCGTGGTCGTGTCCTGCAGCGGCGCCGGGCGGAAAGCCCCCGGCGACGAGGTGTGCGCGCAACGGCAAATCGCTCCCGCCGGTATCTCCTTTGTGACCGCGAGTCTACGCGCGACCGCCCACTGATTCAGGTATCCGCACCGCGTTCCCGCCAGTCCATCGGCGTGACCCCGCCTACGGCAGTTTCAGTACGTCGCCAACCTGTAGCTTCTGGCAGTCGTCTTCGGTCTTGTTGTTGGCCGCCAACAACTGTTGCAGCGTGATGTTGTTCGCGGTCGCAATCGCACCGCAGGTATCGCCGGATTTGACCGTGTACGTCTTCGCCGTGCCGCCGGGCGTGGTCGAACCCGCGACCGCCGTCGTCGTACGCGTCTGGCCGGGGGCGAGCGTCGCGGTGGCAGCGCCGGGCGTTTGGCTGCCTGCAGGCTGCGTCCGTGGTGCTGGGGTTGCTACCCCACCGCCCGCCTTCGCTGTCTGAGTCGCCTTTTCAGAGGCACGCGTCGCGACCACATCCGCAGAGGAGATTTTTGGGTCACCGGATCCGTTGCCAACAAGGTTGTTGATAGCGAACGCCAGCCCAATCACGATAATCGCCAGTGCGAACAGGCCGATCGTTGCGACCGGCATGCTCACTCCCCCGGCGCGCGGCCGAGGTCCGACCGAACCGGGCTTCTGCGGGCGATTCGCTCCGCGTGCAGCGCCGCCAATCGCACTGCCGGGGCCGGGCTCGAAAGGCCGTCGGGCGGGTGGGCGTTGTCCGGGCTCCGGGCCGCGCACGGTTTCGCCCCCATCCTGCGGACGAGCGGGCGCGCCGGTTGTGAACGGGCCTGCCCCTGCCGCTGTCGTGGGCTTTGGTACACCCTCCCCCAGATAGACGGGGCAGGTCACATGGTTCGACCCAAGGCAATAGCTCTCCTGGTGAGGAGAGGCTATACGCGTGGGATTGGGGAGCCGGTAGCAGCGGTGCGCTTCCGTCGCGTAGGTCGCATGCGAGTCGGCGTCATCAGCGAGCCCAAGGTAGGGGCACACGGCCGAAAAGTCTTCCTGAGTCACAAGAACTCCTGTCCGCAGGTCTGATCCACCAACCTGCCTATGGTGCCACGAGATATCAGAACAGGGAACAGCGAGACACTAACGCCCTTCCTACACGTCTGCTACACCGGTCGGAACGACCCGGCCAGGACTCTACGCGAGCCTGTTTATGGTTTGGTAACCAATTGCGCTTGACGGAGCGTGATAGTATCCAACATCCCAACAGGAGTATTCAGGTGACCACAATCGAACTCGACGCAGCCAAGATGGAGGCCTTCGGCGGCCAGATGATGGGTATCCTCAATGGCGGTTCCCTGGCTCTCATGATCAGCATCGGCCACCGCACCGGTCTGTTGGATGCCATGGCCGAGCTTCGTCCCTCCACAAGTGCCGAGATCGCCGAAGCATCCGGGCTGAACGAACGGTACGTGCGCGAATGGCTGGGCGCCCTCACGACTGGCCGGATCGTGGACTACGACGCCGCTACACAGCGCTACCACCTCCCAGCCGAGCATGCGGCCATGCTCACGCGGGCAGCCGGGACCAACAACATGGCCGCCCTGACCCAGTTTATCGCCATGCTTGGTGACGTGGAGTCCGAGGTGGTGGACGCATTTCGAGAGGGCGGCGGAGTGCCGTACGCCAAGTTCCCACAGTTTCAGAAGCTCATGGCCGAAGAGAGCGCAGCCGTGTTCGACGCAACGCTCGTGAGTACCACTCTACCGCTTGTCCCGGGCCTTATCGGCCGTTTGAAAGCCGGTATCGATGTTGCGGATGTTGGTTGCGGAAGCGGCCACGCGATCGCGCTAATGGCTGCCGCCTTCCCGAACAGCCGCTTCACCGGCTTCGATTTCTCCGCAGAGGGCATTGCCGCCGGGCGTGCCGAAGCGGCGGCAAAGGGCCTGACCAACGCCACGTTCGAAGCGAAGGATGCGGCCACCCTTTCCGGTCCGCCTCGCTTCGACTTGATCACGACGTTCGACTCGGTGCATGACCAGGCACGGCCGGACAAGGTGCTGGCGGCGATCGCTGACATGCTTCGCCCGGGCGGCGTTTACTTCTGTGTGGACATCGCGGCCTCGAGCAACCTCGAGGAAAACGTTGATCACCCAATTGCACCGATGTTCTACGCGGTTTCGACGATGCACTGCATGACTGTCTCGTTGGCCCTCGGCGGTATGGGCCTCGGCACCATGTGGGGCGAACAGAAGGCGCACGAGCTGATGAGGGGCGCTGGCTTCACCAACATCGAGACCGCGCGCGTCGAGGGCGACATGTTCAACAACTACTACATCGCCGCGAAAGGCTAGCGCGGGCCTTCTCCCAACGAAGGCAGTCACCGCGACCCGCCCACACTGCCAGTACCATCGGAGCTCGCCACCGCCTACGCTGACAAGCGATGGGAATGGGTGGGCACAACGGGAACTGGATAGAGCGGCGCAAAGCACGTCCCCAACGCCCGGCGTGGCCCACCTTGAAGCGGGCCACGCTCCTTCACCGTGCCCATCTCGGCATGGTCGCGCTGTTGCTTGCCACGATCAGCGTTGCCGCGGTAGCCGGGCTGGCGCCGCCGCTCATCATCCAGCGAATCATCGATAATGCCGTCAACCCCGCCAAGGGCTTCGATGGCACGCTTCTCAACCTGCTCGTCCTACTGATGCTCGCCTTCGTCCTTCTCGGCGCAATCACCGACGTCGCCCAGACCTACCTCAGCAACTCCGTCGGCCAGGCCGTCATGTTCGACCTTCGTCGCGCGCTCTACCGCCACCTCAGTGGCATGTCCCTGCGCTGGTTTACCGCCAACCGCACCGGCGAGGTGCTTTCGCGCGTCAGCAACGATGTTGGCGCCGTCCAGGGCGTGGTCAGCGATACGCTCGGCGGGCTCGTCGGCAACTTGATCACCGCGGGATCAACGTTCGCGCTGATGCTCTATCTGGACTGGCGGCTGGCACTCTTCTCAGTCGCCTTCCTGCCGCTCTTCATGTACCCCGCAAAGCGCGTGGGCAGCATCCAGCGTGACCTGATCTCCGAATCGCAGGAAGAGCTGGCGCAAATGAACGGCCAGATGCAGGAGACGCTCTCCGTCAGCGGGGCCCTCCTCGTGAAAACTTTCGGTCGTCAGGCTGACGAGATAGAACGGTTCGAAGAGAAGGCGATGCGCATCCGCTCACTCAACATCCGCCGTGCCATGGTCGGTCGCGGCTTCGGCGTAGTCGTGGGGCTTTTCGGGGCAATCACACCGGCGGTAGTGTACTGGTACGGCGGCCACCGCATCATCGGCAGCGAGGCCTCGCTCGGCACGGTGGTAGCCTCGGCGGGGCTCCTTGGCCGGCTGTTTTCGCCGATCTCCCAGCTGCTCAACATCAACATCACGGTGCTCAGTTCGCTCGCCCTCTTCGAGCGCCTCTTCGACTACCTGGATCTTGAGCACGAAATCGCCGACAAGCCCGGTGCGCTGGTGCTTAAGCGGGTGGACGGCGATGTCCGCTTCGAAGACGTCAGCTTTAGCTATACAACCGAGGGCCAAACGCTCCAGCACGTCTCGTTCGAAGTGCCCCGCGGGCAGTTCGCCGCCCTCGTCGGCCATTCTGGCGCCGGCAAGACAACCGCCGCCTACCTGGTGCCGAGGCTCTACGATGTGAACGACGGCCGGATCACGATCGACGGCCACGACATCCGCGATGTCACCCTCGAGTCTGTCGGCGCGAACATCGGGATGGTCAATCAGGAGCCGTTCCTCTTCCACTCCACCATCAAAGACAACTTGCGCTACGGACGGCCGGAGGCGACCGACGACGAGATCGAGCTGGCGTCGCGCGCAGCCAATATCCACGAGTTCATCGCCGCCCTCCCGCGCGGCTACAACACCATTGTGGGCGAACGCGGCTACCGCCTGTCTGGCGGCGAAAAACAGCGGGTGGCGATCGCCCGCGCGCTGCTCAAGGACCCGGCGATCCTGATC
>JBDUAL010000383.1:0-2970 GCA_040004685.1 Anaerolineaceae bacterium
CGGAAAGCATCGGCAATGTCACAGGGCTCGTCCAAGCGCTCGCTAGCGGTGCCAGTGTCCCGGCGATTACCGCCGATGCTTTAGACCAGGGTAATGCTGAACACGCAGCGCGGGCATCGACGGTTACGAAGATGGAAACGACGAAGCTCTTCCGCCAGAACATCGATGCCGGCGCCGCGGCGATCAGGAGCCTAAACGAATCCCAACTGCAAAGGACGGCGGTCCTTCCCTCCGGCGAAATGACCGCTGAGCAAATCGTGGAGGGCATCATGATTGGCCACACGGGCATGCACATCGAGGGGATTAGGGCTGCGACGGTCTAACTTCATGTACGAGCGGGCTCGCCCGACATGCACTCGTGCGCGTGTGCCTGACGCGCTAGCGTTGATAATCCGCCCACCGCCGTACGAAGACCGCCGACGGTCGCGAGCTTCAGGATGACACCAACGCCGACCAATCGAGCTCCTCGGATGTCATGGAGCGCAAGAAGGGCCTAAACGCAGTCAACGTCAAACTCGCGTAGCGAATCATGTTCTCGGTGTTCGCGGTGGGCCGCAGTATCGTGCTAGGATGCTCCATTCTCCGAAAGGTAGACCGTCCTGGCCGAAAATCGGGAACAGCTGAGCCAACACTACCGGCAGATGCGCGAGGATCTGCTCGCCGCCATCGAGGGCTTCGACGATGCGGCGATGATTGAACCGTCGCTCGACGGCTGGTCGGTGAAGGACCACCTTGCGCACCTTGCCCTCTGGGACGAGATCAGGGTGAGCGAACTTGTCCGCATCTCCGCTGGCCATCAGTCCGCATGGCGGACTGCGGGCGCGCAGGATGCGGTCTACAACGAACTCGGTCACGCCTTGCGGCTGTCCCACTCGCTGGCCCAGGCACGTTGGGAACTGGATCACACCAGGCAGGCGCTGCTCGAGGCAATCGCCGCCGCGACGCCTCGCGGCGTGGAGCCGTCCCTCTACGGCGAAGCGGGGCTGCGCAGCAACCATGAAACACAGCACACGGTTTGGCTCAAGCGGCACAGGGACGCCGTCCTGGGTCGCGGGTAGGTCCGGCGGTCAGCCGCCTGAGCTGAGAGACAGATGACTCGCCATAATGCAGCCCGGCGCGGGGTGCCGGGCTGCTATCGGAGAGTTCGACGGGAGGCCTGCCTTGCTGAGGACTGGATTCATTGATCACGTCGGCGTCGGCGTCCCGGATCTCGTCGCCGCCAAGCGGTACTACGACGAGTTGATGCCCATCCTTGGGCTCAAGCAGTGGTTTCCCACCAGTGCCGACTGGCAGGTTCTACCGGGAGGCGCTGCCCGTCGCGGTCAGTGCCTGCCTTTGGCCGGTTCGCTAGCATCAGCGTCGGCGAATCGCGTTACGTTGTTTCGGACTTGAGAAGCGCGTCAGTCCACAGAAGCGGAATCTAGGCAGTCGCCTTCGCTGAAGCCAGAGCCTAGCCTTGGGGCCGCACTCGGCTCAGACTCGATTGGCCGGATCGACGCGCATGTCTGGGCGGAGACAAGTGAGTTGCTTACCGCGGGCTTCGCAACCAGCGAATTGCAGTCGTCGCTTCGGCGGCACCTGGCGATGCCCCGGACCTGGTTTGGCTGGCGCGGTTCCGACGGTGCGCCAAGCGCATCGATAATGAGGTTCAGTTTTCGAAGCCTCTGAGGTCGCTGGAGCGTCAGCCAATAGGCTTGTTCCCGACTGTCATCCAAAAGAGGGTAGTGATGTGAAGAGTGCCGTCCTCGAGGGCGGTCCGGACCGCTCGGACACGAGCCTCTGCCTCTGTCTCGGTGATCGCCCCGGCGACGACGGCTCGCGCGCAGCGTTCCTCAACCAAATGTGGGCGCCTTTGCAGTTCGACCGTGCTGGTATTCACCCAGGGATGAGCGACCACATTGTGGAGGCCCATCCCGATCAATCGACGACGCACCTGGCGTGAAAAGAGGCCGTTTCGCACCCCGCCGCCGGTGGCGCCCCAACGTCCGAGCCGAAACTCAACATCTGCATCGCACCCAACGAAGTCCAACGCGAATACCCCGCGGTCGGAGTCGATCGCGACCACCGTGCCTCCCGGCCGCAACACCCGCACGAGCTCCTCGAGGACGGCCTCAGGATCTTCAACGTGCTGTAGGGTGCGTTCGCAGCGAACGCCATCGAACGAGTCATTCGGATAAGGCAAGTGGGCGGCTGAGGAGATTTGAAAGTCGATCTCTAGACTAGCAGCCTGGCTCCGCCTCCGAGCTTCGACGATCATGGCCTCGCTCAGATCGACGCCGGAAGCGGCTCCTCCGGGGCTTACAATCCGCGCCATCGCAATCGCATCATCGCCCGCACCACAACCCACGTCGAGGATTTTCGCGCCCGGAGAAGCACCCACGAGCTCGAAGGAACGCCGTTTCAGATGCGCGATGAATGGGTCCAAGTGAAGTTCATCCATGCTGGCGATTGCGTCGATCGCCAACCCGCTCGAATCGAGGTCCCGAAAGTCCTCGGAGCGGACGTGGGTGCGAGCTTCTTGTTGTGGCTGTTCTAAGTCAGGCACCGCGCCCGAGTATACACAAAGGCACCCAGACACGTGCGCCTGTCCTAGGTCGCGGAGGCAACGCTGGACAGATCGGTCCCGAGACCTGACAGAGCGGGACTCGGTTAGGACAGGGCGGCGATACCAAGAAAGCAGGACACCACAAACTCCTCGGCGCCGCGGATGGGACGACATCCCTCCCGGTGACTGAACATAGTCTTTGGAGCCTTTGGTCGGGGTTCGAATCTTTGCTCGGCAGCCACCGAGAGTCAGCGCACCGCCATGAGAATGCGGTCGGTTCCGGTCTGCCAGATCGTCCCGACTTCACGGAAGCCAGCGTCTCCGAGCGCCGCAACGTGCTCGTCAAAGATCGGCGACGACGGCCGTTCCTTCGATGCGAAACGCCGCTCCCGCTCCGCCAGCAGCGGCGCCAACGATGGCTCTCG
>JBDUAL010000384.1:0-2968 GCA_040004685.1 Anaerolineaceae bacterium
AGGCGATGCTCGCGGTGTTCGACATTCTTGGGTTGGACTCGCCCGTTACGCGAGAGTACCAGCGAAACCTTTCTCGAGTGCTCTTCTGACGACAGGTTCGGCGCCGAGGGCGTGATCCCACGAGAACCGGGTGCGCCAACGCTTGCGCGCGGGCAAATGGATCTCCGTTCACGTGATTGATCTCTGCCAATCACGTTCATGAGCCGACGTTAATGCTATGAGCCTTCGCCGTTCGGTTGCGCTTGCCCTTTTCATCTCCGCGGTTGTCCTGGTTCCGCTTGGCGGGCCACTGGCTGCCACGGCCGCTGCGAACCCTTTCCCTAGCGCGTCTGAAACGTACTACAAGTTGGACGTGCCGAACGGCACGATGTCGGTGATTGTCGAGACGTTGATCCAGAACGGCACCGGCAAAGACGCCACCGCTGTCCCTCTCTATACGCTGCCAACGGCCTCGAACATCGTGGTCAAACGGGACGATGTCGTGTTGGCGACGAAGATTACCGCCGGCTCCGAGAAGCAGGAACAGACGGGCGTGGTGCTAGCGACGGTGGCGCCACCGATGAAGGCCAACGCGCGGGCGAACTTTGTGATGACGTACGACGTCCCGGCGCACACAGGCGACCTGATCCGCATGGAACCGGGCGTGATCGAGACTACGTTCATTGGCCAGGGCACCGGGTCGTTCGTCTTCGTAGACGTACCTTCATCCGGGGAGAATTTCTTCGACCCCGGGTGCCTGAAGCAGAATCCTCAGTCTTCGGATGCAAACAGCAGGGGTTCCGAGCGATGGGTCTGCGGAGACGTGGCCGTCATCGCGTTGAACACCAATCATCCTGACGTGCTGAAGAGATGTGCTGCCCTCGACGACAAGTGTCGACAGCGGGAATCGGCCAGTGGTCTGTTTTCAGCGTTTGTACAGTCGATTACCGACACAACCACGCGAGGAAAGCTCGAAGCCGACCTGGCGATGAAGGACGGCACGAAAAAGCTCGTTTTCCGGTTCTTTCGGCGTGACCAGGCGTGGGCGGAAAAGCAGTTTGCAGTGGCCCAGCAGGCGTTGCCGAAACTCGAAGAAGTGTTCGGTTATCCCTATCCGAACGGTCAGCGCATATCGATGCGGCAGTCGCACCAGATCCAACTGGTGGGCGCTGCTGGTATCGCGTTTCCGGAACAGGGGGAAGTGCTACTCGCCCCCCACACGGGATTCGACGAAGAGGTCACCGTTCATGAACTGGCCCACCAGTGGGCGGGGTTCAACCTGACCGAAGGCTGGCTCTGGGAAGGACTCGCTGAATACGCCATGCGGAGCGTAGCGCCATCCCTCGGCGTAAAGCCAGGCGAACGCAAGTGGCAGTCGCTTAGCTACAAGGATCCGTTGGTGACCTGGCGCAACGGGTCGCTCGTTGGCAACCCCGACTACTGGTACGGCAAGGCGAGCGCGTTCTGGTTCGCCTACGAGACGGCCATCGGCGGTCCGGAGAACATGAAGAAGGTGCTCGCGCTCACCTCCCCGCTCGACTCCCGTTCTCCATTCGACGGCCGTTGGTTCATGGACAATGGCGAACGCGTTAGCGGCGCCAACCTCGACAGGCTTTTCCTCGAGTGGGTGTTCAATCCAACGACGGCCGCCTCGCTTCTGAGCGAAAGGCGGACGATCTACGATTCGCTTGCAGTACTTAACGGGAAGGCCGTGAGTTTGGGTCTAAATGGAACCCCGAGCGACATCTTCGACAACCTGGACGTGTGGAGCTTCGCGGCCGTGCCGGCCCAGATCGCGCGCGGTTCGACGATACTCGACGCGTACGCAAAAGTGGTAGCCCTCGGTACCGAGGCTGGCCTGCCGACGAGCCGGGGCGTGGCGGCGTCCTGGGGAAAACGGACGCTGACCGAGACCGCGGCGGTGATAGAACAGCAACGCCTCACGGCGCAGGTTCTGCGCGACGCCTCAAAACAGGTGGCGAGCGAACCACCACAATCGTCGCCGTCGGAACAGCTGATGCTGGCCAACGAGAAGTTTGAGATGGGCGACTACGCCGACGCCTCACGCCTGGCGTCGACGATCCTTAACGGCGCCTCCAACCTGCAGGCGGCCAGCGAGGCGATCGCAATCGCCAGGGGCAGGCAGGCGGCATTCTCACCCGGCTTCGTCGAAAAGATCGGGCTGGCAATGAAAGATCCGAATGGCGACCTTGCGGCAGCCGAGGCCGCCTATACGGCCGGTGACGGCGCCACAGCCCTGGTCCTGGCCCAATCTGCCATTGGAGCGTGGGATGCGTCCCAGGCACGAGGACTGCGCTTTCTGTCGATCCTGGTTGGGACGATCTGCGCAATTAGCGCGGCGGCGTGGATATTGGTCCGGCGAAACGACGCGAGTGCCCGGCGAGCAATGAATGCAGCCCGTGACGGCCGGGCGGGTCACGAGTTGGACGCCTCGGAACCGAAATCACGTTGGAAAGAGTGGGACAACATTCCGTGACCACCCGGTCGCTAGGCCGTAATCGCCTGGATTCCTAGACGTACGCCAACGAGAACCAGCGCCGCCGCCAGCGCGCGAATGATGATTCCCCCTTGCAACCGACGCGAAAATAGCGCGCCCAGTTGCGCCCCGGGAATAGCTCCCGCCCCAATGAGCAGGGCTTGGGCGAGCGAATGGTCCCACGTGAGCCCGCCGGTGGCGAAATGGACGGCAGTACCTTCCGCGGCCATGAACGCCAACACAAAGTGGCTCGTCGCGGCGGCGATGTGCACGGGAAAGTGGAGCATCGTCGCCATCACCGGCACGTGAATAATGCCGCCCCCGATGCCAAGCAGGCTGCTCATGAAACCAACGAACGTGCTGATGAGCACTCCTTTCCAGAGGTGGAACGAGTAGCCGAACGTGTTCCCATCGGAGTCCGTAATTCGTCGGCGGACCACTCCGCGGCCGGTCACCGGCTCCGTGATCAGAGTGTTCGTTGACTTCAAAATC
>JBDUAL010000385.1:0-2961 GCA_040004685.1 Anaerolineaceae bacterium
CGACGCTGACCAACGCATCATGCGGGAGTCGCTTGAACGCAACGGCTGATACGAACGCACTCCTGCGGCTGATCTTGACCGACGAATCGGCGAAGACGGACGCCATGAGGGACTTCCTGCGGCAACCGGAATCGACTCGCGGAGTGGTCGAACTGCAAACAACGACCGTGTCGGAGATTGTCTACGTGCTCGGCTCCCCGCGCTGCGGCTATCCGCGCGAAGACATTGTCCGAGCGCTGGAAGCAGTCTTGGCCCTCCCCCTTCGGGTCACGGACGCGGCCGTTGTTGAATCGGCATTCGAGCTATTCAGAGACTTCCACCCCGATTGGGACGATTGCGTGGTCGCCGCCTACGCGCTCCAAAGAACGGAGGGACGACTCCTGTCCTACGACAAACGGCTTGGCCGAATACCGGGACTTCAGCGTTTCGAACCCCCGGTCATCGCCTCGTGACTGACTCGCCGCGCTACGCCGCGCGCTGCGCCTTCCTCCGCATGACGCTCGATTCGAAGCAGATGGGCACGGTGGTCAATATCTGTGAGCACATCATTCGTGACGGCAGCGAATGTGTTGGCCCGTTCCTTGATGACACCGATACCCACTGCCGCCTCTGGGAAGAGAAGCCGGGGGCGCGGCCCGTTGCCGCACCGATTGCGACTCCCCTTCCCCGTTGGCGGACCTAGCCCGGATTCAACGCGATGGCGTGACACCAGAACCTCGCCCAGTACGCGCCCGCCGTTGCGCCCCACCGCGCCCACTCGGCTGACGCCTCTCCCAACTCGGCATCCGTCGCCAGCCCCAAGGCGGTGAGATGCTTGCCAAGTTCGGGCGCGGCGAAGTAAGACGATTGCCATTGGCCCTCGAGCAGCGCCCCTTGAGTCGTCCCGATTGCGCCCATTCCGGCGCTTGCGATGATGTTTTCGAAGCCTGCGGCGCTGAGGTGAGCCGCGAGCTTCCTGCCGACGTGCAGGTCGCCTCCTGAATATCGTCGAATACGCAAGGACAGGCGCGCGGCGCGGCGCAGTGCGGGAGAGGACGGCCAAATGATGCTGCCACCATAATCAGCGTCGGCCACGCCGATCACCCCGCCTGGCCGGAGCACGCGCCGAAGGCGGCGGAGCGCGTCTTCGGCGTCGGGCAGATGTTGCAGGACGGCGTGCATGAAGACGGCGTCAAACGAGGCGTCCGCGAAGGGCAGCCGGTAGAGATCGGCCACCTCGAATCGGAGGCCGGGGCGGTTCGCTGAGGACACCGAACGTGTCGCGATGTCGATCGCGGCGGGGTTGGCGTCAACGCCAACTACCTGACCCGGCGCAACGACATCTGCGAGCCCGGCGGTGATGCTGCCCGGCCCGCAGCCGACGTCCAGTACCCTCATCCCGGGCTTGAGATGGGGAAGGAGGAAGGCTGCGTTTGTTGCCGCCGTGCGCCTCGAATGGGCTGGCGAATGGGCGGCGTGCAGCCAATCGCGGAATGCCCGCACGGAATTGGGGTCTGTTGAAATTTTGGGGGTCATCGTTCTCCTCGAACTGCGTGGGGCGCGACTCAGCGCGCGCGGAGCCCGCGCGAGTTCGCGTTCGAGAGAACAGGACTTAGAAACCCGTCTTAACGGACTCGAGTCGCGGGGGAGGACTGGAAGAACGATGCTCTTTGCATGGCAAGCCTCCTCGGAAGATCGGCGCCATTCTTAACCCTTCCCCGTTCGGAGTCAACAGACACATCTACGCTTTCAGCGCTTGTGGCGGCATTGGGTTCTTGATCCCGGCTCCCAGTGTCGCGCGGCGGGCGCAGAGGTAGACCACGAAGGGCGCCACGAGGGCCGGCTTGAGGGCATCCATCTGCGAGATCGCGTCGCGCGCGCCCGCACGCGGCCAAATCGCGTTGGCCGTCACCCGGTAACACGGTGGCTGCCCCGTGGCTCGCCCGAGAGGCTCCCGAGCAGCGAGGCTACCGCCTCGTTCGTGGTGGCACGGGCGTCGCTGAAACGCTCCACCTCCAGCAGACTAGACACTATGCCTGGGGGGAAAAGCGCTTCCGAGTCGCCGCCGGGGAGCTGCGAGCGGTGCGCCGCGAGCGACGCCAGTTTCGTGGGAGCGACCGTCGTTATTGGGACCTCGTACTGCCAGGCGGTAGAACCGATTTCGCTGGCCGCGGGGCTTGGTGGCCGGCCCATCATCGAGAGACACTTCCGGTACTGCGGAAGGAACAATCCGCGCGGGAACGCCGCGAGCAGAAGAGATGGCCGGGGAGTTGACGCCGATCGCCACGCCTCCATCAGCCACTGAAAGACGGCGATGTGGTCCGGGTGACCGTAGGCGCCATCCGGGCCGAGCGAAAAAATGAAATCTGGGCGCTGGGTTTCGATGACGGATCCGAGGCGTACGGTCTGTGGTGCCTGTTCGCGCAGATGTCCGTCCGGGAGGCGCCAAAATTCGGGCGGCTGAACTCCGAGGAGCGAGCATGAGGTGGTCAACTCACGTTCGCGAGCGAGTCCAACCTGAACCTGGCCGCCCGGCCCGCCGTCGTGTCGCTTGCCGCCCTCGCCTGACGTCACGCTCAGGACGAAGCAGCGCCAACCAGCCTGGGAGGCCAATGCCAGGGTACCGCCGAAGCTGTAGGACTCGTCGTCCGGGTGGGCAAGGATAGCGAGGAGGGTGGGCACGGGGCGATTGTCGAACCTTGGCCGGCGACGGTCGAGGCGCTGCCAGCTGCTGAGCTTGTGCCGACGGCTTCGGCTCCTTCGCGCAGTATCGTTTCAGCACGTCCATCTCGCGAGGTAGCGGCATCGAGAGTGACTTTGTCTTCGCCATGAGGAGCGCTGAGGGCGTACGAGGCGACATGCTCGGGCTCTTAGGGTCGAGAGACTATCCTCCCAGGGCCTTGAACAGCCCCGCCGCCGTCGCCGTGTCGAAGTACTCGTGCACGGCGACGATCTTCCCGCCTCGGACGCTGGCAACCACGC
>JBDUAL010000386.1:0-2957 GCA_040004685.1 Anaerolineaceae bacterium
TGCTCGACCCGCGCGGCTTCGTCGCGAGCTGCAACTCGACCAACTTCTTCATCGTTCGCAACGGCGAGCTGTGGACGTCGACCGGCGCGTATTCGTTCAAGGGCATCACCCAGCAGAACGTCATCGACGCCTGGGCGGCGGCGGGCGGGGTCGCCCGCGAATGCGATTTCACGCTCGCGCAGGTGTACTCGGCCGACGAGGCGTTCGTGACCGGGACGCTCGGTGGCGTCACGCCGGTGACGAAGGTCGACGGGCGGACGATCGGCGATGGGCGGCCGGGCAAGCAGACAACGCGGGCCGACGAGCTCTACCTGCGGCGAGTGACCGCGGCGATCGACCCTTGAACATGAGTGTTCGGCATCCGGTCGCTAGCCCCAGCCCACAATCGGAGTTCGTCCGGCGAAGGAAGACCGCGATGCGTGTCCGTGCAATCCTCTCTCTCGCCACCTTCATCCTGGCGGGTGCATTGGCCTTCGCGACCGTCGCCGAAGCCGCGTCGCCCGCCGTCTCAGCCGCGAACACTGCGGCAAGTGCGGTCAGCGAAGCAGAAGCACCTGCAGGCGCGTCGACGAGACCGCAGTTTCGCGTCCGTCTAGTCGACGACGGCTGGGGCGCCAGCCTGCCGCGCGACGCCCATGCAGCGACTGAGGCCTACCTCGACCGATTGCCGGCCGACGTGGTTGCGCGATCGAACGCCTACTTCGAGGGCGGCTACTGGCTGCAACTCTGGAACTTCCTGCTAGGCCTCGCTCTTGCATCGTTCCTGCTGACAGGCAGGCGCTCGGCGCACGTGCGGGACTGGGCCCAGCGGGTTGGCCGCAACGCTTTGCTGGGCGACGCCATTTTCGGTGCGCTGTACGCAGTAGCTGCCTGGCTGTTCTCGCTGCCCCTGACCGTCTACCAGGGCTACTTTCGCGAGCATCAGTACGCCATGGCGACGCAAAGTTTCGGCCCCTGGTTCGTGGAACAGCTCATCGCGCTGGCTGTCGCGATGATCGCGTTGGCGCTCGTCGCGGCAGTGCTCTATTCCGTGCTGCGACGGGTCGGGGCTGACTGGTGGTTGTGGGGAACCTTCGTCGCGGTCGCATTCCTCGTCCTGCTGGTGCTGGTGGCGCCCGTGGTGATCGACCCGCTCTTCAACACCTACAAGCCGGTGGCGGATGGCCCCGTCAAGAACGCCGTGCTGGCCATGGCCCATGCCAACGGCGTGCCCGCGGACAACATCTACGAGTTCGACGCGTCACGACAGACGACACGGGTCAGCGCCAACGTCAGCGGCATCTTCGGCTCGGCATCCGTTCGCCTCAACGACAACCTGCTGCGGCGCTCGAGCCTTCCTGAAATCCGCGCCGTGATGGGCCACGAGCTCGGCCACTACGTGCTGAACCACGTCTACAAGGCGATCGCCGCGATGTCGCTTCTCTTGCTGGTCGGATTCCGGTTCACGCAATGGGCGATGACCGCCCTGCTGGCTCGTTTCGGCGATCGCTTCGGCCTGCGCGGCGTCAGCGACGTGGCCTCGTTCCCGCTCCTTGTGGCCGTGATGTCCGTGTTCTTGTTCGCGGCGACGCCGATCCTGAACACGATCGTCCGCACTCAGGAAGTCGAGGCCGATCGCTTCGGCCTCAACCTCGCGCGAGAGCCGCACGGCTCAGCCGAGGTGGACCTGAAGTTGACGGAATACAGGAAGCCTGATCCGACGCCACTCGAGGAATTCGTTTTCTTCGACCATCCGAGCACGCGCTTTCGCATTCACGATGCAATGCGTTGGCGCGAGGCGATGGGCACGCCCTAGCGGTACGGATCTGTCGCCGCCTTCGCTACCTTCTCCACACAGTCACCTTCCAATTGTCGATCCCGTGGGAGATCGACGCTCCTTGCGGGCCGGACGACAGGCGCCAGTAACCGAACCGCATTGGCGCGCCAAGGCTGGAGAAGTCGGGACAGGATTCGCCGGCCTGGCAAGCCGGGCCGTCGAGCAGAGTGAAGTCCCGGGCGCGCAGGCTCGGCGTGTTCTGGGACACACTCCAAAGGGTCGAAAGCCTCGAATAGGATTCCGCGGGAGTCGCGATGTACCTGCGTCCTCCTTGCTCGAGCAACATCACGGACTGCGTAGATTTCGAAAAGCTTGTCTCGAGGGAGATGCCGTCCTCGGAATAGTCGATGACATAGACCGCACCCTGCGTCTGCGGCTCATAGGTGTCCGCCAGCCACGTGTAGGCAACGGTCCCGGTTGCCGCCTGCGACGCCAATTGGAAGACCATCTTCCGATACGCGCCAGGGTGACCGCCTGTCGCGTCGAGTTCTTCGCTGTGAGCCGGCGCCGCTGCGCCGCCGTAGGGGAGCGGCGCGGCGAGCCAGCCGGCTGCATGGAACTCGCCATCGGCGAAGACCAGGCCCGGGCTCGCGGTGACGGCCAAATGACCCAGCGCGCTGCCGGAGAGTCCGTTCGCGTTCGCGGTCTCGGTCACCTTGAAGATCGCTCCGTCGTCGGCGAGATTGACGCTGCCGAGCAAGAGGCTATCGCCGGTTGCGCCCTCGATGGCGACGTAGTGCCCGCCACCATCGGACGACCGGTACCACTGGTAGGTGACCTGACTCGCCGGCAGGTTCGAGTACACGATCGAGAACGTCACTGGCGTTCCAACTTGCGCCGTGACGTGAGCAGGCTGCAGGATGAGAGCAGGTTCCGGTGGACCACTGCAGTCATACCCTGGCGGGCAATCACTCGGCAGGAAGGCCAGGCCGCCGCCGCCGCTGCCGACGATGCCGATCAGCCCGAGCGCCACGATGCCGAGCAGACCTCCTGTGCGAAGGCTGGTCCTGGTGTTGACGAAGTCAGTTCGTAGCATGCTGTGCTCCCTGGAAGTGGTCGACGAGATGGAGAAGGACGCCCGCGGCCAGCGCCCCGAGCGTTGCGGCGCAGGCGTCGTACGGGTCGAAGGTTCCCTGGAGGA
>JBDUAL010000387.1:0-2956 GCA_040004685.1 Anaerolineaceae bacterium
GCGCCGGCCAGCACCGGGGTGACGTTACCTTGCTCGTCCTCCTGATACTTGCGGTGCCAGAACTCATCGCGGGCGTGGACGACCGGTATCTCGGCGAAGTTGTAGTGCGGAGGCGGCGATGGGATCGTCCACTCCAGAGTACGGGCGTCCCAGGGATCGGCTGGCGCCTCTTTGCCACGGCGCACGCTGATCAAGAAGTTGATGATGAATATCAGCACGGATAGCGCGATCGTGAATGCGCCGATGCTCGATATGAGGTTCCAGATGTCCCACCCATAGCCGGACGGGTACGTATAAATACGCCTCGGCATGCCGAGCAGCCCGGACATGTGCATCGGGAAGAAGGTGAGATTGAAGCCGATCATCATCAGCCAGAAGTTGATGTGGCCGAGCGTTTCGTCAAGGAACCGGCCGGTGAACTTGGGGAACCAGTAATAGATGCCGCCGAAGAGCCCGAAGATCGCGCCGCCGAACAGCACGTAGTGGAAGTGCGCAACGACGTAGTACGTGTCCTGCTGCTGATAGTCCGCCGGCACCATGGAGTGCGTGACGCCGGAGAGACCGCCGATTGTGAACATGGCGACGGTCCCGATGGCAAACATCATGGGCGCCTTAAAACGGATCGAGCCGCCCCACATGGTGCCCATCCAGTTGAACACCTTGACGCCGGTGGGTATGGCGATCAGGATCGTGGAAATTCCGAAGGCGGAGTTGGCCACCGTGCCCAGGCCCGTGGTGTACATGTGGTGCACCCAGACGCCCCAGCTCATGAAACCGATGGCGATCCCGGAGAAGACCACGAACGGGTAGCCGAAGAGCGGCTTGCGAGAGAACACCGGCAAGATCTCGGAGACGATGCCAAAGGCCGGCAGGATCAGGATGTAGACCTCCGGGTGCCCGAAGAACCAGAACATGTGCTGCCAGAGGAGGGGGTTGCCACCCGCGGCCGGGTTGAAGAAGTTGGCGTTGAAGAAGCGGTCGAACGAAAGCTCGAACAAGGCCACCGCGATCACCGGCATCGCGAAGATGATCAGGAACGAGGTGACCAGCGCCATCCAGACGAAGACCGGCATGCGGAAGAGCGACATACCGGGTGCGCGCATGTTCAGAATCGTGACGATGAAGTTGAAGCCACCGGCCAGCGAGGCGATGCCCAGGATCTGCAAGCCGAGCGCCCAGAAGTCCATGCCGTGGCCAGGCGTGAAGGCGCGCAGGTTTAGCGGCGCGTAACCGAACCAGCCACCGTCCGGCGCGCCGAGCTGGCCGTTGAAAATGTCGCGGGTGAAGAAGCTGGCGTTGAGGAAGATACCGCCGGCGAGGAACGTCCAGTAGCTGAAAGCGTTAAGGCGCGGGAAGGCGACGTCGCGGGCTCCGATCATCAACGGGACCATCAGGTTGAAGAAGGCGGCGCTGAGCGGCATCACGACCAGGAAGACCATCGTCGTGCCGTGCATCGTGAAGAGGCGGTTGTACTCGTCGCCGTTGAGTACGCTTGCGTTCGGTGTGGCAAGTTGGGCGCGGAGGAGGAGCGCCTCGACACCGCCGATGCAGAAGAAAATGAAGGCCGAGATTCCGTAGAGAACGCCGATTTTCTTGTGGTCGACGGTGGCGATCCAGCTCAGGATCTTGTTGTGCTCCGCTGACGCGCGTGCATCCCGCAGCGCCTGGGCGAGGGGGCTGGTCCGCGGGGCGGCGATGGTGGCCATCTTTTAGCTCCCCGTGGGTACCGGCGTCACGCTCGGCACAGGTGTTGGCGTCGGCGTGGGCGCGGCCGTGGCCCCCGGGTTGCCAGAGGCCGCCGCGCTCACAGCCGGCGTCGGCGTGGATATGGGGGTGGCGTTCAGTTGCGCCTGCTGGTCCCTGACCCAGGCGTCGAAGTCAGCTTGCGAATCAGCGTGGATCGTCATCCGCATGGTGGCGTGGTTAAGCCCGCAGAATTCAGCGCACTCGCCGGCGAAGGTATCAGGTTTGTCGGCAACCAGCCAGAGGACATTGTTCTCGTTCGGTACGACATCCAGCTTGCCTCCGAGCCGTGGGATCCAGAAGCTGTGGATGACATCGATCGAATGCAGGCGGAAGGCGACCTGCTTGCCGACGGGGATATGCGGGTCGGCCGGTACGAAGAGGGCGTTGCCCTGGTTGTCCTTGACGTCAGGATATTCAAAAGAGAAGCTGTACCGCTGCGCCGTGACGTTGATGTAGTAGGCGTTGGCGTCGGGTGAGCGCCCGAGGTCATAGATGAGTCCGACGGTCGGCACGCCCAGGCCGAGGAGCAGGATCGCCGGCAAAATTGTCCAGGTGAGCTCAAGGCGGGTGTTGCCCTCGATCTGCTTCGGGGGCCGGGAGTTCGGGTCGCGCTCGCGGAAGCGCAGGCACATGACGATGATGCCGCCGAGGACAAGGATCATGACGGCGATGGCCGGCCACATCGCCAGATAAAACAGGTTGCGTTGCTTGCGGGCGACCTCACCGCCGGCGTCGAATGTGTTCTGCGGAGTGTGCGCCTGGCAGCCGGTAAGCAGGAGGACGATCAGCAGCAGCAGGAACAGCGCCGGCGCGAATCGCGGCGCGTTGGCTCGTAGTCGCCTGATGACTTCGCTCACGGTCGGACTTCACCCGTATGATCAGATACCGAATACACGTAGGTCAACGCTCGCCTCACGTCCGCATCAGCACATCAAGTGCGATAGCGCCGAAGAGCAGCGCCAGATAGAGGATTGAATAGCGGAAGAGGCCCGTCGCATCGCGGAGCGCGCCGGAGCGCCAGAGCTTCGCGGCGTAGTACAAGAACCCGGCTCCCAGCACCGCGGCGGACGCCAGGTAGAACAGGCCGGCGTCGCTCAGGAAGCCCAGCGCAATCGTCGCCGCGACCAGGGCGAACGAGTAGAGGAAGATCTGGCGCTTGGTCTCGTCGATGCCGCTGACGACGGGGAGCATCGGGATCCCGGCGCGCTTG
>JBDUAL010000388.1:0-2956 GCA_040004685.1 Anaerolineaceae bacterium
GTTTCAGGACTCTTGCAGATGCCGTCGCCGCAACCCGCGCATTTGCCGCAGTCTTCGGGGCAGCTGAAGCAATTTTCGACGCCCGGCGTGCATGTTTTGTCGCCACACTTCGGGCATTTCCCGCAATCGGGGGCGCAGGTGACGCAATCTTCGTCGCCTTTGCAGAAACCGTCGCCGCAGGTGGCGCAACTGCCACAATCGCCCGGACACGACGAGCATGTCTCGTTCGGCTCGCATTTGCCGTTGCCGCAGGAGCTGCAAAACCCGCAGTCGACGGGGCAGCTGGTGCAGCTCTCGGGTGACTTGCATAGCACGCGCCATCCACCGCCCAGTATTGTTCCAGCGCCGCCATGTCGCCGCCGCTCTCGCGCACCGCGCGGGTCGCCTCGGGGAGACCGGGCACCTTGCCGACCGCGTAGCGCAGGTAGGTGGCGCTGGAATCGGTGATGTGCTCCATGATCGCGGCCAGCGCTCGACCTTTCGGAGGCTTGTCTGCCATCTCGTCGAGAGCGAACCGTCTTACCACCCCGGTCAGGTCATGGCGCAGCCAGCCCAGACGTTCGACTAGCTGCTTCAGTTCGCCAGGGCTAAGCGGCTCGAAGTCAGGCGGGAAACCGTCCGGCGGATTCCCCTGCCCGATGAAACGGCCTTTCTCGACGTGCTGTGCCACCCTGGTGGTGAATGCCGCTTTCGGGTCAACCTTCCCACCGTGGCGGTTCAAAAAACGCAGGAATTCGCGAATGCCGTCGGACGTCACGGCTAGCGCCGAGTCGGTAGTCGGACCCTGGACTATGCAGCCCAGCAGATCAAGGACGTGCACCATCGTGTGCTTGTGCTGCGGTCCAGATTCCAGATAGAGCGCGTACTCAGTCATAGATCCCCTGCGGTCACCGGGCGGGTCGCCCTTCAATTGTACCGAACCTCAATCGCCTGTTGGTTGAACGCTCCAACGCACTTCCCGGCCTTTTTCCGCTTCCAGCCGAAGCAAGTACGCGCGCCGCGAGATCTCCGCCGCTCCCATCCGCCTCGTATGCTCAGTGATCACCTGCACGTCCACCAACCCCGCGCCGATATCCCGCGCCCGCTGCATCAGTGCCACCATCGCAACCTTCGAGGCGTCCGTTACCCGGTGGAACATCGATTCTGCCCCGAACAACCCGCCGACCGCCACACCGTAGAGTCCGCCCGCGAGTGCCCCGTCCAGCGTCCATACTTCGAAGCTATGGGCCCAGCCCAGATGATGCAGCGCACTGTATCCGTCACGGTAGTTTGGCGTGATCCACGTCCCTTCGTCCTCGCGCTCGGCGCACAACGCCACCACTGCATCAAAGGCCGCGTTCATCGTCACCCGGAAGCGCCCCTGGGCGATCGTCCGCGCCAGCCGTCGCGAAACGTGCGGGCCGTCCAGTTCGATCACGGCGCGCGGGTCCGGCGAAAACCAGAGCAACTCCTGCTCAGGGTGCGGCCACGGGAAGATTCCTTGCGAATACGCGGCAATCACTGTCGATGGCGAAAAGTCGCCGCCGATCCCGAGCAGTCCATCGGAGCGGGCCTTTTCGGCTGGCGGAAACTCGTAGGGGCACGGCGGCAGCGATTGTGGACCGCCGGTGTCGTGAACTTCGATCGCAAGCCTCGGTAGCGAAGCACTCACCTCGCAACGCCCGCTGACCCTCTCCAGAACGGCCCCTGGAGCCAATCGAACGGTTCACTCTCCATCCTTCGAACCTTGGGCCACGGCGGACGCTTCCGCAACAAGGCTGGGTGCCAGTACAGTCGGGCGATGAAGCGAGTCGTGGCCCCCTCTTCCGAAGTTCGTCGCAAGTTGGATCGCTTTCGCGCGCTCCGCGGAGACGATGCACAGCTTCGCGAACTCGCCCTCGAAATCCTTCCCGGCGAAGGCAACCCAGAACTGCTCGCCGCCGCTCTGAGAGCGCTCAATGACGGCGTCCACATCCAGGACCACGACGTGCTCATCGACCTCTACGAACACCTGGACGGAGACGGTAAGCGGCGAGACGTTGGCGGCACGGTTCGCGTCGAGGTGCTGAAGGTACTTTGGCATCTGCGCAGCGCTGAGGATCACAACCTTGCCTGGCACGCATCTACCACCCGCGAACTCAGCTTGATGGGCAACGGAGCGATGATCCGGGCCGCCGGGCTCGCGCTTCTCGGTGTTCTGGATCCGGCCGCCGCTACGATGATCGCCGTTGAGATGCTCGGCTCCGGCGATGCCGACCGAATGACGGCACAGCCCGCCCTCACCGCCGCCAACCTCCTCGCCGCGCAGGGGGAGTTCTCCGCGCTGGCACTCTACGCCCATGCGTTCATCCGCTCCGGCCCTGCTGAGGTCGTCGCTGAATGCTTGCGCGCGCTCATCGTCGTTTCAGCGCCTCAACTCGCGACCCTGCTGCAGGACTTCATCCAGAGCGGCGACGAGGTGCTGCTCCTCGGTCTCTGCGACTTCATTGTCGGACACACGCCAGACCCGCTGACGGCTGGTCTCGCCCTAAAGGTCTTCAGTCTGCACGACCATGAGGAGATTTACGCCTACTTGGTGACCGCTACCGTCGCCAGCCGTCGGGAGGACCTGCTCGAAGCTCTGCTCACGTCGCTCAAGACCGAAACGGAACGCGCCAGGCTGAAGATCGCCTCGCAGGCGCTCGAACTCGCTGCGCCCTCCCCGGCCGTCAGCGAAGCTCGTGCGAGGTTGGCGAAGAAGTTAGGCGTCGACGCCTGAGCGCGCCGGATGTCAATTCTCAAGACCATGATCGTCCGCACGGGGCGACGTTTCCTGGACCACTCAGCAGCCGGGTTCGCCGTCGTTGCCGCAACATCCCTGATGCTTGCTCAACTTCGTCCAGTTGTTACGCAGCATAAGCCGGATCTTCGTCCCAAACGGCGCGTCGTAACTTTGCCAGTTCGTGATCGTCCCCCGGAAAGTCCCGGGCCGATCGCT
>JBDUAL010000389.1:0-2950 GCA_040004685.1 Anaerolineaceae bacterium
ACTGCAGCGTCCGCAGCATCAACTACTGCCGGGTCGTCGGGGCCTTCGGCGCGCGCGCGCATGATCTCCAGCGAGGCCTGCCGGAACATTCCGCGACCTTCCTCCGGGATGCCGAGATGCGCCAGTACCATGCTCGGGGCGAGCGGTTCAGCGAGCCCAGACATCACTTCGAATCGACCTGGTGAAATATCCGCCAGAAGCTGCGTGATCGCGTCATCGATCGCCGGACGCATCGCGGTAATCGCGCGAGGGGTGAAGGCGCGATTGACGATGGTGCGCAGCGTCGCATGCTCGGGGTCATCGGAGTTTCCGAGGATCGTAGCCATCCCAAGCGGAACGGCGTCGCGCCGCGCCGCGATCATCTCCCCGAACGGCCCGCCGGCGTTGACCGGGTTCGATGAGAAACACTCTTCATCACGGAGGACCCGCAGGCACGCTTCATACCCGGTCACGATCCAGGCCGCCATCTCCGGGCTGTGGTGCACCGGGGCTGCTTTTCGCAATGCGGCCAGTGCCGGGTACGGGTCGGCGACGTACGCCGGGCGGAGCGGATCGAAAAAGACCATGGAGTCGCATCCTACTTGAGGCGGCCGCGTGGAGACAGCAACGCTAGATGGGAGTTTCGAACGCTTCGCGGATGGCGCTCACGGTTGTAGAAACGCAGCCGAAAGCGAAGGCGTCCCCCTCCACCGTCGATCCCAGGCGGGTCACCGGCACGCCGAACTCAACGCCCAGGTCACTCACTCGTGCCGCGCCGCCACCCTGCCGGAAGATGTCCGGCGGGATGCTCACCACAATCCGGCCCTGCCCCTCACCGAAAAGCGCCGCATCCAGCCGTCCGGATACCTCAGCAATACCTTCGAATCCGACGCTGCCGATGATCGAGGACTCGGCGAGCGTCACCGCCAGTCCACCGTCCGAGCAATCGTGTGCGGAGAGCAGAAGGCCTTCACGGTGGAGTTGTAACACCAGCTTCTGGAGCCTGTGTTCAGCGAGAAGGTCGACCTGCGGCAGTCCGGCTATCTGGTCGTGGACGGCCTCGAGGTACTCGCTCCCGGCGAGGGTACTCGCCGCCTGGGCGACTACTGCGCCCAGCAGAAATACCGGGCAGCCGGGGCGGTCAAAGCCAGCCGTCAGAAACTTCGTCACGTCCTCAAGAACGCCGAGCATGCCGATCACCGGCGTCGGATAGATCGGGCGCCCTTTAGTTTCGTTGTACAGGCTCACGTTCCCGCTCACCACCGGCGTGTCGAAAACTGAGCAAGCCTCGGCGATGCCTCGCACCGCCTGGTTCAACGTGTAGTAGACCTCCAGCTTCTCCGGGTTGCCGAAGTTCAGGCAGTCGGTCACGGCCACGGGCGTCGCCCCTGTGCAGACGATATTGCGCGCTGCCTCGGCCACGGCAATGGCGGCTCCGGCATAGGGGTCCAGGTAGACCATGCGTCCGTTGCAATCCGTGGTGAGCGCGATCCCCCTTGTCGTTCCGGGAATGCGAAGAACCGCCGCATCGCCGCCCGGCGGAACCACGGTATTGTTCAATACCTGGTGGTCGTACTGGCGAAACACCCCGCGCTTGCTGGCGATATTCGGCCGGGCGAGCAGGCTCAGCAGTGCCGAGGTCGCCTCCTCGGGCGCTACGTCACGCAGTGAGTCCAGGGAAAAGGTATTGAGGCCGAAGAGTTCTGGCGGGCGCACTCCGTTTCGCATGTAGGTTGGTGGTTCGGTAGCGATGAACACGGGGACCCGCGCCACCTCTACCCCGTTGTCCTTGATCACGACTTCGGTACCGCCGGTCACAGTACCGATCGCTTCGCAGTGCAGTTCCCAGTGCTGAAAGAGGGCCGTAACTTCGGCCACGTACTCCTTCTTGCAAACCACCAGCATTCGTTCCTGGCTTTCGCTCAGCATGATTTCGTACGGCGTCATCCCTGCTTCGCGGCGCGGCACGTGAGCAAGTTCCAACTCGGCGCCGCAGGCGCCCTTCGCGCAGCACTCCACTACCGACGAGGTGAGCCCCGCCGCGCCCAGATCCTGCAGCCCCACGATCCAGTCGGCGTGCTCCGAGGCGAGTTCGTAGCAGGCTTCCATGAGTAGCTTTTCAAGGAATGGGTTGCCCACCTGTACGGCTGGGCGCATCTCTTCGAACCGCGCTTCCGGGTCGGTGCGGCTGGCCAGGCCACTCGCGCCGTGGATGCCGTCGCGTCCCGTATCGGCACCAACAAGCAGAAACACGTTGCCTTCGCCGCGAGCCTTAGCACTCTGCAGTTTGCTTGTCTCGGCGATCCCAACGCACATCGCGTTGACCAGCGGGTTGCCGTTGTACGCCTCAGAGAACACTACTTCGCCGCCCACGTTGGGGATGCCCAGGCAGTTACCATAACCGCCAATGCCCCCGACGACTCCCTCGAAAAGGAAGCGATTCTGCGCGTCACTAGGCGGACCGAAGCGCAACGAATTGAGGATTGCGATCGGGTACGCGCCCATGGCGAAAATGTCCCGCACAATGCCGCCGACGCCTGTCGCCGCGCCTTCGTAGGGCTCGATAGCCGATGGATGGTTGTGCGACTCCACTTTCATCACCACGCAGAGTCCGTCGCCCACATCGATTGCGCCGGCGTTTTCGGCGCCGACCTTGGTAAGCACGAGGTCCCCGCCCGATGGCAACAGCTTCAGAAGCGGCTTCGAGTTCTTGTAGCCGCAGTGCTCACTCCAGAGCGAACCGAACATCCCCAATTCAACCACGTTCGGCTCGCGCCCGAGCTGTGCGACGAGCAGTTCGTATTCGGGGATGCTGAGGGCGACGGAGTCGAGAGCGGCCTGGTCAACGGGCATGTCTACAGCGTAGAGATCCGCGGCGGAACGGGCGAGATGCGGCCGGCCGTATCAGCGGAACTCGTACGTGATGCCGCCCAGCCCCGTGAACGACGACTGGAAGTTCAGCGCCAGTGGA
>JBDUAL010000390.1:0-2949 GCA_040004685.1 Anaerolineaceae bacterium
CAATGCGAACCGATGTCGACGCGATCATCGCAGACGATGTAGGTGCCATTCAGAACGGTGAACGCTCCGACGTTGACTCTGCCGTGTGGGCCGACGATGAGTGCGGCGCGATCGTAAATCCCGGATGCATCTCCAACTGTGAGTCCTGGCTGCTCGCGGGAGTTGAACGCGGCAAACCCGTAGCTGCTGTCGATGTACACGTTGTCGCCGAGTACAACGTTTGTCGGCATTCCGACCGGATACCAGTCCCCGGGAATGTGCGTCCGGCCGGTCATTGCTCTCCGATCGGGCGCGCCGGGTTTCCGGCAACGGTTGCTCCGGCTGGCACGTCACGAAGCACTACTGCACCGGGCTCGATTGTCGCGCACGCACCAATGGTGACGCCTTTCAGTATTGTTGCGTTGTACCCGATCCACACCTCGTCGCCAATTGTGACGGGCCTCGTGTCGAGCGGCGGGCGGCGCTGTCGATTCCCAATCGGGGATAACGCGATGCTGTCTGTTACGCGGGACGCGGCGCTCACAGGATGAAAGTCGGAATCGGCAATCGTGACACCGCCCGCAATCATCACGTACGAGCCAATGGTGATTCGCGATGCGCAGACGAGTGAAGCGTTTGCGAGATAGCAGTAATCGCCGATCTCGATGATCCCGTTTTTCTCTACAGCGAGAGACGTCCGCCAGATCGTAACGTTGCGACCGATGCGAAGTCCGACTTCAGCAGTGGCGAAGTAATGCTTGAAGCAGAAGCTCGAGTCGATGACGGTCCCTTCGCCTGCTTCGATGTTCGTCGGTATTGTTGCGCCAAACCAGTCGCCATCCAGTTTGGCGCCGGGCACTAGAGGGAACAACACACCGTCGGTCACGTTGCCCCCGCTGTCGAGAGGAGATTACGCAGAACTACACGCGCGTCGAACGCTTGCTCGGCGATTTCACGGGCTGACTTTGCATTTTTGCGGGGGTGACTAATAACCCGCTCGAGAGCGGCAACGGCTTCGTCAGGATTGGTGAAGCCGATTAAGCCGCTCCCTGAAGGGATGTGACGCGTCCACCCTGTGTCCTGTGTAACTACGGGACGGCCGCTTGCGAGATAGCACGCCGACCTGCACGAGAACCAGCCAGTGCGGGCTTTGACGTACGACTCCTTCGCTACTGAAAATTCTCCAGTGGAGGATTCTATGAAGTTCCGGTATGCGAGCCAGTTACCGGTAGCCCGATGCGGATCGAGCACCGTCCATCCGGCATCCTCGGCGAGTTGTCTGGGGAAGGGAGCTCCGGTTGTCTGGCCTACAACAACGGCGAACGGTGCATTGACGCGCCGGGGAATCTCGAGCACATGCATGAATTCGACGTCCTTTTGTCCCCATGTCTGGCCATTGAACACAAGTGGACGTCCGGCAATCCAGTTCATTACCGTCGTAAACCCGGTGCTGTCGAATGGAACGTCGCTGCCCACCCATTGGTCGAGACAAATGGGCTGGCGTGTGGTGTGCCAGGTAATCGAGGTATCGGGAATAAGGCAGTCACTCTCGCCGATGCTCTCACCAAAGGTAAAGTGATGCGTATGATCTGCGACCAGCGCACGCATTCCACCGCCGCCCGGAGTAAACGCCGACTGGCTGACATACTGGATCTGCGTGAACATCGGGTCCGAGTCTATCAGGATCCGCGTGGGAATCAATCGGTATTGGTCGCGAACGATCGTCGAACACGAAATGTTCACGAAGACGTCAGCGGTGCGGCAGATCTTGACGACAGCTGATTCAGGCATTCCATGCCAGTCACCAGTGACCTCATCGCGATAGGCCCACCGGTCGGCCATTCCGAATGCATTCATCACGCGCTCGAGATGCTCGACGTTGGCGGCACACGAGATCCTTTCCGTAGGATTCGTCTGATAAACGGGCCACAGGCCGGTGTCCTCGACGTAGTATACGTCGTGACCGAGAGATGCGAAGCCAAGTGGGTATTGTATGTAGTCCCATGTTATTCCGCCCGCTGGCAGCAAGCCGAGAAAGCCGCCCACGATAATTCGCAGGCGGCTTTCACGCGGGGTCGTTCGATTGCCTGAGCTCATTTTGCGGCAGTCAGCTCGAAAAGCGCGCGCTCAGAAGGCCGGCTTGAATGCGTCGTCGGTGAGATCGTTCAGCAGCTTGTGCCAGGGGTGTCCAGGCGTTCGCGAACTGGTCGAACACCTTGTCGCGGATTCTCAGGTTGAGCTGGTTGCCCAGGAACGTTCGGCGGCCGCTTGCATCGACGACAATTTTGCAGCTGGTGGACATTTCCTTTCCAGCCACGTTGTACTTGATCGACGGCGGTCCGGCGTTGATGTCGACATGGCTGACGCGGACTCCTTCGTAGACACTTGCGCCGAGATGATTTGCATGGGGTGCGCTTGCTGCGGCGGTCCGGCCGGCATCGAACTTGTGGGGAAATTTCGCTTCCTCCATCACCGGAAGGAAATCGAGGTCTCGAAATACCCTTGCGGACGAGCGGACAAGTGATTCGCCAACGTGTGGGCGGGGGCAGAGCTGGCTTTCAAAAACAGCGCATTTCACGCCTGCTTTGGCGAGGTACGCGGCCGTGCTCGCGCCTGCCTGCCTGTCGCCGATTATGCCGACGTCTGTGTCAGTTGACTCTGTTGCCATACGGTGTGGATCTCTCCGTTGGGTTTGCCGTGGCCAACTTAAGAGCATGAATGGACCGGCGCCACACGATTGCCTATCGGTGACAATTCTCGATTCGAGTACTCGATCCCTCGCCGAACCGAAATGCAGTTAGGCAGGGCTCCCAATCGAGGAGGGTAGGGCCGCAATCCGAGGCGACATTTCTATCCGTGGTGGACAATGAGCCTAGGTGTGTGTTGACTTCAAATCTCCCTCCCGGTATTTTTAAAGGCTAACTCTGAATTCTTCCCCGGGCTAAGCCCCGAGGGGAAGCAAGCACGTCC